>NZ_JBHVEE010000089.1:0-40827 GCF_042802415.1 Streptomyces sp. NPDC057486
TGTCCCGGCTCCTCGAGGCCCATGAGGCCGTCCTCATCGACGCCCACGACGCCGCCGCAAGGACGGCCGAGCTGGGGGACGACGGCACCAACGACCTGCTCGTCTCCCAGGTGATCCGCACCGGCGAGCTCCAGGCGTGGTTCCTGGCCGAGCACCTGGTCGACACGCCACTGGTCCGCGCCTGAGGGAACGGAAGCGTCGGGTCGGCAGGTGAGGAGCAAATGCTTGCGGGAAGATTCTGCAACACCTTGCGGCTGTAGTGGCTGCCCTGCTTGACTCGCCTGCCGACAGCCACAGTTGCCGGTCGGGCGGAGAGGAACACCCATGAGCGCCGAGACCGATGTCCTCGTCCTGGGAGGCGCGGGCGTCGACACGATCGTGTACGTGCCGGAGCTGCCCCTCCCGTACGCCGACAGCTACATGATCCGCCCAGGGATCGAGACGCGGGCGGGGCAGACCGGGGACTTCGTCGCGTTGGGGGTGAGTGCCCTGGGCCTGCGCGCCCATCACCTCGACATGATCGGCGACGACCACGCAGGTGACCTGATCCGGGCGCTGCACCGCGACCGTGGCATCGCACTCACCGAGGTCCCGCTGCCCGGCGGTACCAAGCGCGCCGTCAATCTCGTCGGTCCCGACGGGCGACGGCTGTCCCTGTACGACGACAGCCGGTCGCAGGAGGGGGACAGGCTGCCCGAGGCGACGGTCCGGTCCCTGGCCACGGCGAGCCGTCATGCCCATGTCTCGATCACCCACCCGTGCGCCTTCGCTCTTCCCGTGCTGCGGGAGGCCGGAGTGACGATCTCGACCGACCTGCACAACTGGGACGGCGTCAACCCCTACCACGAGCCGTTCGCCCACGAGGCGGACCTCGTCTTCGTCTCCGCCGTCGCCCTGTCGGACCCGGAGCGGACCATGCGACGGGTCGCCGAGCGGGGACGCGCCCAGGTGGTCGTTGCCACGGCCGGAGCCGAGGGCGCCCATCTGCTGGCCGACGGCGAGGTGACCCGGATTCCGGCCGTCACGCCCCCGGGGCCGGTGGTGGACTCCAACGGCGCCGGCGACGCCTTCGTGTCCGGCTTCCTCCTCGGTTGGCTGGCCGGCGAACCGCCGCGGCGGTGCGGCCTCTACGGTGCGGTGGCCGGAGCCCACGCCTGCACGGTGGAGTCGACGCGAACCGATCCGATCGGCCGTGACGAACTCCTCGCCCGTGTCGCGGAGTCGGAGAGTGAGAAACGGAGCCACGGTCGGGACCGTCAGCCCCAGGGTGTCTCCGGCGGGCGGGCCGGAGCCGGGCCGAGGGTGGTGGTGCCCGGACTGGAGCGGTGACCGAGACCGGTGCGGTAGGCGTCCATGGCTGCTTCGGTGCGGCCCTCGCTGCGCAGCAGGTCGCCCAGGAGCCGGCAGATGTCGGCGAGGTCACCCGCCGCTCCGGCGCGTTCGAGCAGGGAGAGAGCGGTGACGTAGTGCTCCTCGGCGGCCTCGGCGTCCCCGGATTCCTCGGCGATCAGGCCGAGCAGTCGATGGGCTCCGCCCGCGTGGACCGCGCCGCGGTCGGGGTGGAGGCCGCCGAGCAGGTCGCGCAGCAGGCCCGCGGCCTCGTCGGCCTTGCCGCGGCGGCGGAGTACATCGGCGAGTTCCACCTCGACCTGGGAGGTGTAGAGGGCGGCGCGCTTGGAGATCAGCATGGAGTGCGCGGTGCGCAGTTCGCTTTCCGCCTTCTCCAGGTCGTCGTGCTGGGCGTGGACGTAGCCGCGCATCCAGTGGCAGTGGGCGAGTTCGGTGCGCATCTGCAGTTGCTGGTAGAGCTCGGCCGCCTTGGCGAGCGCGGCGTCGGCGGCTGCTGCACGGCCCTCCGCGATGAGGGTGCGGGCCACCGAGCGGTGCATGGAGGCGACCAGCGCGGGATCGGAGACCTGCGGAGCCAGGGCCAGGGCCAGGTCGGCGGCCTGCGCGGCGCGGGCGTGCGCTCCCAGGTCCATGTAGGGCGCGATGGAGGCGGTGTAGAGCTGGAGCAGGGCGCCGGGGTCCTGCAGGCCCGAGGTGTTCAGTTCGTCGAGGGCGCTTTCCAGCAGGTAGCAGGAGTAGCGGAGTTCGCCTGCGAGGAAGTGGGCGACCGCCCGGCCGCGTACCGCTCGGGCCCGCTCGGGCAGGGGTGCGTCGGCGAGTTGCTGCTCGGCCGCCTCGAAGTGGGCACGCGCCTCGACGAGTTCACCCGTCTCCAGGGCGCATTCACCCAGCCCGGTGAGGGCGGTTGCCTGTTCGGTCCGGAGGCCGTACTCCTCGGCCCGGGCGAGCAGCCGCCCGTACTCCACGGCCGCATCGGCCGCGTCTCCGGTGGCCAGGATCCGTTGTGCGTCGGCCAGGCGAAGCCGGAGCGCGGTGGCGAGATGGCTGGGGCGCCCGGTGGCGAGCTCCTCGTACGAGACGTCGAGCCGCTCGGCGAGGTGGCGCAGCGCCGCCTCGGAGGGCCGGACCTTTCCGGCCTCCAGGGTGGAGATGTACGCGGCCGTGTAGGAGGGCTCGGCCAGCTGGCGCTGGGTCAGCTCACGCTCCTTGCGGAGCCGCTTCACCCGTTCGCCGATCACGCGAGGGGCGTCCTGGCCCACCGGGCGGTCAGGCCGCTCCGGTACGCCGCGCGCGGGGGTTTCCGCTGCCTCGTCGGCCGCGGCCGCCCGGCCGGTCCCTGACATCGTGCCTGCTCCTCCGCTGTCGGCTGCTCGGTACGGGTGAACGTCCCACGCGGCAGCAAGGACGGATGGGTGCACGGACTGTTTCCCATGGCCGGATTCTTCGGTGGGGTGTGCAAGCGCAACCTTATTCACCGGTGGCCGCCCCCGGCCAGGGAGCTCCTCTTGAATACGGGATTCGACGCCCGCCCGGCCTGCGTCCGGCCCCGCCGGGCGGCGCGACGGTCATGTGGTGGGATCCCGGAGTTCGATGCGGCGGCCGCGTCCTGTCCGCCCGGCCCTCCGTGCACCGGTGGGGACGCCGAGTGGCGTCGCGCGGGCGCGTACCTCGGGGATTGCGCCCATACTGAAATGGCTACGGCGCGTATCGCCGAGCAGCCGGGCAGCCCCCACCTGTCGCCGACGCACCGGGGTGGATCTCATGGACTCCCCATCCTCCGCGGCACGCCCCGACGGGCCGGCCGGGCGCCGGACGACGTCCCGTGACCGCGCCATTGCCGCGGCGCTGCGACGCCTTAACCACCATGTCGACTTCAGCACGTGTACCGCCTATCTGCTGACGGAGGACGACCGGACGCTGGTGGCCGCGATGATGGTCGACACCACCATGAGTTTCACGGTGCCCTCGGGTATTGCGGCGGACGACAGCAACTTCTCCGCGGCGCGAGCGCATCAGTCGGGGAGGGTGGTGGTGTTCGAGAACTCGGAGCTGCGGGAGCTGACCCGACGGGTTCCCGCGCTCTTCCTCACCAACCCCTACCCGATGTTGGTCGCCTCCGCGCCGGTACGGACCGACCGGCACCGGTTCGGTGCCGTGACCATGCGGTGGGTGCCGCCGCGGCCGGTCGCCGACGAGACGCTGGACTACCTCCGGGTCGTCGCGGAGGACCTGGCGGTCGAGCTGCAGGACCTCGCACAGCAGGGCGTGTCGATGAAGGCTCCGGACCTCCCGCTGTTCATTTCCGCGCTGCCGCACGGCAACGCCCCCGTGGAAAGGAGTGGGGGAGCACAGTCGCCGACCGCCCCCGTGCCGACCAGCAGCATGTTCCTCTACCAGCTGCAACGGCTCGCCGCCGAACTCACGGCCGCGGTGCACATCCGGGACGTACTCGCCGCCGCCGAATCCCAAGTGGTGCGGCCCTTCGGCGGCCGGGCGGTGATGCTGTGCCTCGCCCAGCAGGGACGGCTGCATGTGATCGGCGCCTCGGGGTTCTCACGCGAGGCGGTTCACCGGGTGGAGGGGACGCTGCTGTCCCACCACACCCCGGAGACGGACACGATCCGCTCGCTGGAGATCCGGTCGTTCCGGTCCGCGGAGGAACTGCGGGACGCCTATCCGGATGGTGATCCCGACCCGGAGGTCCAGGCCCGTGCCTACCTGCCCCTCGTCTCCAACGGTCGGGCCATGGGCTGCTGCGTCCTGGAATTCCCGGAACCCGCGCGCCCCATCGCGCCCGAGGAGCTCGCCGTCCTGGCGATCATGCTGGAGCAGGTGGGCCAGTCCCTTGAGCGGGCCCGCTCGTACGAGATCGAGCACGCCCTCACCCAGACCCTGCAGCGCAGTCTGCTGCCCCGCAGCCTCCCGCATCTGACCGAGGCGGTCGCCACGGCCCGCTATCTCCCGGCGACCGAGGGGGCGGAGGTGGGCGGCGACTGGTACGACATCGTCCCGCTGCCCGGCGGCGGAATCGGCCTGGTCATCGGTGACGTGGAGGGCCACAGCCTGGAGGCGGTGGCGGTCATGGGGCAGCTGCGCAGCGGCGTCCGGGCGTACGCCACCGAGGGACACGACCCGGCCACCGTGCTCGAACGGAGCAACCGGCTCCTGTCCGGGCTGGACACGGATCTGTACGCCACCTGCTGCTGCGTCTGGCTCGATCTGTCGACCGGGACCGCCGCCACGGCGACCGCGGGCCACCCGAGTCCGCTCCTCGTCGGCACGGGAGGGCGGAGCATCACCGGGCCGTTGCCCGTCGGACCTCCGCTGGGCGTCGACCCACTGGCACGGTACGAGCAGAGCGATGCGCAGCTGGAGCCGGGCTCGGTACTGGCACTGTTCACCGACGGCCTGCTGGACGCGAGGCTCCTCGGATCGGACGCGGCGATGGCGAAGCTCGGCCAGGTGCTCGCCGACCACAGCGGAGACAACCTGGAGGTACTCGCCGACCGCATCGTCGCGGACCGCCGCGAGTGGCGGGTGCTCGCCGACGACGCGGCTCTGCTGCTGGTGCGGTACGAGGGAGCGCATCCCCAGGGCCACCGGCGGACGGCGCGGATGTCGGTACAGCGACACCACCTGCAGGCAGTCGCCCAGGTCAGAGTGTTCCTGAGGGACCTGCTGCGCCAGTGGGACAGGGCGCAGCTGCTGGAAACCCTGGAACTGGTGACGACCGAGGTGGTCACCAACGCACTGATCCACGCCGACAGCGAAGTGGAACTGAGGCTGCGGGAGTACCCGGACCGCATCCGCGTCGAGGTCCGCGACAGTGACCCGCATCCGCCCGTCCCCACGGCGATCGTCGCGGAGGAGGAGACCAATCAGGAGGCCGAGTCCGGGCGCGGACTGCTGATCGTCGACGCGCTCGCCGGCGACTGGGGAAGCTCGCCCGCGGGGCGCGGCAAGACCACCTGGTTCGAGATCGCCCTGCGGGCTGAATGACGAGGTGCTGCCGCGCCGTCCGGCGGTGTGGCGGCCTTACGGCGTCGCGTCGAGGTCGCGGGCGAGGAGCGTGGCCAGTTCCTCGATCGCGGCTTCCGCACCCTCGCCGTCCGCGGCCAGGACCATCGAGTCGCCGTGCTGGGCCCCGAGGGCGAGAACCGAGAGCAGGCTCCGGGCGTCGACCGGGCTCTGGCCGTCCCGGCCTATGGTCACCCTGACGGGCTGCCGGGTGGCTGCCTGGACGAACAAGGAGGCCGGGCGGGCGTGCAGTCCGCTGCGGGAGCCGACGGCGACGGTGCGCTGGTGCATGGTGATCTCTCTTCCGTGTGGTGGTGGGAGGTGGAGTCCGTCAGGCGGCGACGGATATCTGGGGTTCGCCGGTCGCCGGGGCGGGCGTCGGCGCGGTCCTGCGCATCCCCTTGAGGAGGACGACCAGGGTGGTCGCGACCGCCGTACCGACGGCGATGGCCAGCAGGTAGAGGAACGGGCTGCCGATGAGCGGCACCACGAAGATGCCACCGTGCGGGGCGCGGAGTGTGCAGCCGAAGGCCATCGACAGCCCACCGGTGACCGCGCCGCCGACCATGGCCGACGGGATCACCCGCAGGGGGTCGGCCGCTGCGAACGGGATCGCGCCCTCGCTGATGAAGGACGCGCCCAGCACCCAGGCCGCCCGGCCGTTCTCCCGCTCGGTCCTGCTGAACAGGCTGCCGCGCACGGTCGTCGCGAGGGCCATGGCCAGCGGCGGCACCATGCCGGCCGCCATGACCGCAGCCATCACCTTGAGGCTGCCGGGCGTCGGGTCGGCCAGGCCGCCGACCGCGAAGGCGTACGCGACCTTGTTGAGCGGACCGCCCATGTCGAAGCACATCATCAGGCCGAGGACGACGCCCAGGATGATCGCGTTCGATCCGGAGAGCCCGTTGAGTCCGTCGGTCAGAGCCCGTTGGAGCGAGGCGATCGGCTTGCCGACGACGATGAACATCAGGAAGCCGACGACGGTCGAGGCGACCAGGGGGATCACCAGCACCGGCATGATGCCGCGCAGTGTGGGATGGACCTTCACCCGTTGGATCGCCATCACCACCGCACCGGCCAGCAGACCCGCGGCAAGACCGCCGAGGAAGCCCGCGTTGATGGTGAGGGCGATGGCACCGCCGACGAAACCGGGTACGAGCGCGGGCCGGTCAGCCATGCCGTACGCGATGTATCCGGCCAGCACCGGCACGAGGAAGGCGAATGCCGCGGTGCCGATCTGGTTGAGCAGAGCGGCCCAGCTGGCGGTCTCTCCCCAGACGAAGTGGTCGGCGACGGACTTGGCGTTGGCGATCTCGTAGCCGCCGATGGCGAACGACAGCGCGATGAGAAGGCCACCGGCGGCGACGAACGGCACCATGTAACTGACGCCCGACATCAGATAGGTCCGCAGCCGGATCCCGAAGTGCGCGTGGTCGCCGGCGGACGGGGTGCCGTCGTCCTTCGGACCGGTGCCGTCGGAGACAGTGCTGATCTCGCCGCGCGCTGCCTTCTGCCGGGCTTCGGCGATGAGTTCGGCGGGCCGGTTGATCCCTGCCTTGACCCCGGTGTCGACGAGAGGTTTGCCGTCGAACCGCGCCTTCTCGCGCACCTCGACGTCGTGGGACCAGATGACCGCGTCGGCGGCCGCGATGACCGCCGGGTCCAGCCGCTCGAAGCCGGCCGAGCCCTGCGTCTCGACGGTGAGTTCCACGCCTTCGGCGCGGGCGGCGGCCTCCAGGGACTGCGCAGCCATGTAGGTGTGGGCGATGCCGGTCGGACATGAGGTGACGGCGACGATCCGGAAGGGTTCGGCGGCGGGGGCGGCCGCGGCGGTTCCTGCGGGCTCCTCGGCCGCCGCAGCGTCCGGCGCCGACTCGTCCGCCGCGGCCTCTTCGCCGCGGATCAGGGCAGCGGCCGCACCCGCATCGCGCTCCGCGCGCAGTGCGCCTGTGAACTCCGGGTCCATCAGCCGTCGCGCCAGGGCGGAGAGGATCGTGAGGTGGTCGTCGTCCGCCCCGGCCGGAGCCGCGATCAGGAAGATCAGATCGGCGGGGCCGTCCGCAGCGCCGAAGTCGATGCCACGCTCGCTGCGGCCGAACGCGAGGGTCGGCACGGAGACGTGCTCGCTGCGGCAGTGCGGGATGCCGATGCCGCCGTCCAGACCGGTCGGCATCTGGGCCTCACGGGCGGCGACGTCTGCGAGGAAGCCGTCGAGGTCGGTGACGCGGCCGGCCGCGACCATCCGCTCGGCGAGCGACCTGGCGGCGTCGTCCTTCGTCTCGGCGGGAAGATCGAGATCGACCAGTGCCGCGGTGATCAGTTCACTCATCGCGGGGCTCCTTGCTCGGGGACCGTCCTGTGGGCGGTGCGGGGGGACGTGGGGCGGTGCGGGGTCGTTCGCGGAAGCGCGGCGGTCACGGCGCCGGCTCCTTCAGGGGGCGGTCCAGGGGGATGTCGGGGGTCGTGGTGACCGCCGACAGGTCGAGATCGGCGGGGGTCGGCATGACGCTGCCGGGGAGCTGTACGGCCGCCGCCCCGTGGGCGACCGCAGCGGCGAGCGCGGCCGGGCCGCTTCCGCCCGCGGCGAGGAAGCCCGCGAGGGAGGCGTCGCCCGCTCCGACGTTGCTGCGGACCGACGCCACCCGGGCGGTGCCGAAGCAGGTGCCCGTGCCGTCGACCAGCAGCTGCCCGTCGGCCCCCAGGCTGGCGAGCACGGCTCGGGCACCGCGCTCACGCAGCTCCTCGGCCGCCTTCACGGCGTCGCCCACCGTCGCCAGCGGGCGACCGACTGCTTCGGCGAGCTCCTCCGCGTTCGGCTTGATCACATCGGGCCGCTCCCGCAGGGCTGCGGTCAGCGCGGCTCCGGAGGTGTCGAGGGCGATGCGGACCCCGGCGCGGTGACTCCGGGCGACCAGCTCGGCGTACCACTGCGGGGGCAGCCCGCGCGGCAGACTGCCGCAGCAGGCGATCCAGTCCGTGCCCGCCGACCGAATCCGTACCGCTTCCAGCAGGGCCTCCGCCTCGGCGCCGGTGAGCTGCGGACCGACGGCGTTGACCTTGGTGAGTGTCCCGTCGGGCTCGACGAGCGTGACGTTGATACGAGTGCTGGCGACGATCGGGACACCTGCCGCCTCGATGCCGTGCTCGCCGAGCAGCCGGGTGAGCAGTGCGCCCTCCGGCCCGCCGAGCGGTGCGACGGCGACCGTACGGTGGCCGGCCGCGGCGACCGCGCGCGAGACGTTGATGCCCTTGCCGCCGGGGTCGACACGGTCCGTCGTGGCCCGCAACACGGTGCCGCGGGTGAGCCCGGGCAGTTCGTACGTACGGTCCAGGCTCGGGTTGGGGGTGACGGTGAGGATCATGTACGTACTACTTCCGTGCCCTGGCTCTCGATGGCGAGGGCGTCGTCGGGGCCGAGCCCGGTGTCGGTGATGAGCAGGTCGACCTGGGCGAGATCACCGAAGCGCGCGAAGTGCTCCTGGCCGAACTTGGCGGAGTCGGCGAGCAGCACGACCCGCCGCGCGGCGGAGATCATGGCGCGCTTGACGGCGGCCTCGGCCAGGTCCGGCGTGGTGAGACCGCCGTTCGGGGAGAAGCCGTTGGTGGCGAGGAAGACGACGTCCGCGTTGACCTCGCGGTAGGCGTTCAGCGCCCAGGCGTCGACGGCCGCGCGGGTACGGTGCCGGACCCGGCCGCCGACCAGGTGCAGCGCGATGCCCGGGTGGTCGGCGAGTCGGACGGCGACCGGCAGCGCGTGGGTGACCACGGTGAGGTGGGCGTCCAGCGGGATGACCGCGGCCAGCCGGGCGGCCGTGCTGCCCGCGTCGATGATCACGCTGCCGTCGACGGGGAGTTCGCCGAGCGCGGCGGCCGCGATGCGTTCCTTCTCGTCGATGGCCACCGCATCGCGTTCGGCCAGATCGGGCTCGAAGTCGAGTCGCCCGGCCGGGATCGCACCGCCGTGGACGCGCCGCAGCAGCCCGGCCCGGTCGAGAGCCTTCAGGTCACGCCGCACGGTCTCGGCGGTGACCTGAAACTCCTCGGCCAGGGACACCACGTCGACCCGGCCGCTCTCGCGGGCGAGGCGGAGGATTTCCTGCTGCCGCTCCGGTGCGTACATGTTGTTTTGGTTCCGATCAATGTCCGACTGTGTGGTTTCGCTGTCAGGTTACGGCCGTGAGGCGGCGATGTAAACAGACTCGGGCAAAGAATGGGTACGAACGGGCATGTGCGGGCACGTCCGCAGCCGACGACCGCACCGCACCCGACGTCGGTGGAGATCCCGAGGGCGAGCGCCGGAGGTTCCGGCGGCGCCGACGACGGGCACCCGTGAGCTGCCCGGTCCGGGGCGCGGGGCGGATGGTCGTCCGCTCGCCGGTCTGCGTGCCCGTGTCGATCGACAGCGACGGCACCAGGAAGGCGGACACGTCCGGAGTGCGGTGAAGTCGTGAACGCTGCGGAAGGAGACGGCCGGGAGGTACGGCAGGGCTCCGAAGGTCACCGTCGAGCGGAAGGCGATCGCCATCCCGTCCGCCGGACTGCGGAACAGGAGCAAGGGCATGCCCCTCCCGGGGCGTCGATCGTATCGATCGCCCGGGACTCCTGGCCGCGGGCGCCGCGGAGGTCCTGCGGACGCCGGTTCCTGCTCCGCCAACTCGGTACGTTCTCGAATGACTTCACGGCCCGTCCGGCCCTTACTGGTCTCGTACAGGTTCGTCGGCCATACTGCCCGCCGTGGAGCAGCGCATAGATCCGAACACTCAGCCCGCGTACGCCGCAGGGACAGACCCGGCGTACATACCTGGTCTCACGGCCCCCCTCACCGTCGGGACGCCCGAGGCGGACCAGGAAAAGACCGAGGAGCCGGCGCTCGAGGGCGCCGTCCCCGACGACGCCCTTGCGGAGGGTGCCCCCGGGGGCACCGCCGCCGAGTCCGGCTCGGAGCACGCAAAGGACGGGGAGCAGGAGGAACACGAGAAGGACGAGAAGTCCGAGAAGGCCGAGAACGGGCCCGTATTCGAGGTCGGCGACCGACGGGGTTCGATCACCGCGGACCGTGACGGCATCCGGTTCCGGCTGGACGACCAGGAGGCCGAGTTCCACTGGGACGAGGTCGGCGCGGTCGAGGTGAAGGTCCCCCGGTTCGGGCGCCGGTTCACCGTCACCGTCCACATGTCGTCCCGTCGCTGGTTCAACGCCGAGGTCGAGGCGGCCGACAGAAGCAGTCTCAAGGCGTGGGCGGAAGAACTCGACGCGGTGCTCGACGCCTACTTCGAGGAGTAGCCCGGGGCGGTGGCGAAGGGCCGGCCGCAGGCGCGACCGGATCGTCCCCGGTGCGGTCCGGGGCGGCGTACCCGGCCGACGGGGCGGATTGCCCCCGGATCCGGTGCGGTGTCACCGAGACGCGGATCCGGGCCGCCCCGTCGTCACGGGCAACACGTCCCGAGTGCTGCAACACGGGTGAGGGACCGACCCCCACGGCCGGCCCCTCACCCGCGATGCGTCCCTACCGGCCGGTGCCGAACCGGGCCATCGGTTCGACGGGTTCGCGCTCCTCGTCCGCCGGATGCGGGACCGGCGCATCGGTGAGCCCTGTCACCAACCTCCGTGGACAGAACACCTAGTGCCCCTCCCGGCAAGCTTTGCCCCGTCGCAGGGCGGGCGTCCAGCCTCGGGGCGCAGCCCGAAAGCACGCGCGGTCATACGGGGTCCGGCTCCCGAACCCCGTGCAGCACATCGAGTACGTACGGCCAGGCGGCCGCGCCGAGTTCCGCGTCGGCGGCGGGCGAACCGCCGTACAGGAATCGGTCGGACACCGGTGCAGGGCCTTCGCCGGGAAAGCGCGGGCGGTGTCCGGCATCGGCGTGAGTGACCACCCGTACCGGCCGTCCGGCCGTGCGACGCCGGGCGGCCAGCTCCTGGGCGGAGCGCAGGGACGGCCACATCGCATCGTCGCCGCCCGCGACGAACAGCAGGTCGGCGGTGGACCGTTCCGCCGGGATCGCGGCCGCGTCGACACGGTCGGCGAAGGTCTGCCGACTGCGTTCGTACCAGCCGAGGACGGCGACCGGAGTGCCGTCGGGTTCGGTCTGCGTCCAGCTGTCGTCATAGGGGACGAAGGGCAGCGGCTCGCCCCGCCAGGTCCAGGACGACCGGTACGGGTGAGCCCGACCGTCCCGCCCGGGTCCGACATTGGCCCAGGTCAGCGACGTGGGCGAGAGCGCCACCACGGCATCGGTCCCGGGGTGCAGAACCGAGAGATGCAGCGCAGCCTCCGCGCCCTTGGAGGTACCCAGCACCCCGATACGCCGCGCCCCGCGCGACCGGAGCAGCTCGGTCGCGGACACGAACGTCTCCAGCGGGACCTCGCAGATCCCGGGCGGCTGCCCGGCGCCGCCGAACCAGCGGACCGACAGGGCGGTCAGACCCTCCCGGGCCAGGAGTCGGCATCGCTCGTCCTCGATCCGTCCACTGGACCCGGCAAGGACGAGGACACCGGTGTCGCCGCCCCGTGCGGGCGCGGCGAGGAACCCCTCGCACGCGCCCCCGCGCACACCGTCGTGCGGAACGGTGAGCGCGCGTTCGATGACGTCCATCCGCCGGTCAGGCGTCGGTGAGAACCACCGAGCGGGTCAGGTGACGGGGGCTGTCCGGGTCGATGCCGGCCGCCTCGGCGCGGGCGATCGCCAGACGCTGTACGCGGACCAGCTCGGCCAGCGGGTCCAGGTCGCTCGCCACCCAGCGGGCGCCGGTCGACGTGACCTGCTCCTCAAGACCCTCGGGGGCGGGACCGAACACCCAGGTGGCGGTGCCGGTGGTGGCGATGCTGATCGGACCGTGGCGGTACTCCATCGCCGGGTAGGACTCGGTCCAGGAGAGCGACGCCTCCTTCATCTTGAGCGCGGCCTCGTTGGCGAGACCGACCGTCCAGCCCCGGCCGAGGAAGGTGAACTGGGTGCACTCCAGCAGCCCTTCGGGCAGCGGCTCGGCCAGTGCGGTCTCCGCGTCACGGACCACGGCGTCGGTGTGCAGGCCGAGGTGGGCACGGAGCAGCGTGAGCAGCGTGGTGGCGAACCGGGTCTGCACCACGGACTGCTCGTCGGCGAAGTCGAGGACGACGACGTCGTCGGCGGACGTCATCACCGGGGTGTTCGGGTCGGCCGTGATCGCGACGGTGCGGGTGACGCCACGGAGGCGCTCGAGCAGCTCCAGTACCTCGGTCGTCGTGCCCGAGCGGGTGAGCGCCACGACCCGGTCGTAGCTGCGGCCGAAGGGGAACTCCGATGCGGCGAAAGCGTCGGACTCGCCCTGTCCGGATTCCTCGCGGAGTGCGGCGTACGCCTGGGCCATGTAGAACGAGGTGCCGCAGCCGACGACGGCGATGCGCTCGCCCGTGGCGGGCAGGGCGGCCGACTGGCTCTGTGCCAGGTCTGCGGCGCGACGCCAGCACTCCGGCTGGCTGGCAGTCTCAATCTCGACAAACGACACTTTTGCACTCCGTATGGGTGGTTGGATGCTCGTTCACGCACGTTATACACGTACTACGATCATTATCAAGCATTCTGCTTGCATGAGGCTTGACTGATCGGCGCCTTGTGCGACCCTTGCGCATGTCCGGTGACATTGCCCAAGGGGATGGGCGTTCGAATCCCGGGCCCGTAAGGAGAGTTCACTTGTCCAGGGATGCTCGGTGGGACGCGCTGCTTGAGCTGGTCGGCAAACACGGCCGGGTGGAGGTCGAGGACGCCGCGACGACGCTGGACGTCTCGGCCGCGACCATCCGCCGTGACCTGGACCAGCTCGCCGAGCAGCAGTTGCTCACCCGAACCCGCGGCGGCGCCGTCGCGCACGGAGTCAGTTACGAACTGGCGTTGCGCTACAAGACAGGACGCAACGCCCCGGAGAAGCAGGCCATCGGTCGCGCCGTGTCCGAACTCGTGGCGGTGGGCGAGGTGGTGGGACTGACCGGCGGCACCACGATCACCGAGGTCGCCCGCTCGCTCGCCGTGCGTTCCGACCTCGTCGGTGACACCGGCCCCGGGGCCGGGGGGCAGCCGACCCTGACGGTGGTGACCAATGCCCTCAACATCGCCAACGAGCTGGTGATACGGCCGCAGATCAAGATCGTGGTGACCGGTGGAGTGGCCCGGCCGCAGTCGTACGAGCTCACGGGGCCGCTGGCCAGTGGAGTGCTCGGCGAGATAACGCTGGATGTCGCCGTGCTGGGCGTCAACGCGATAGACACCGAGCGCGGGGCGTACGTCCACCACGAGGGCGAGGCCAGCATCAACCGGTTGCTCGCCCAGCAGGCACAGCGGGTGGTCGTGGCCGCCGACTCCTCGAAGATCGGTAAGCGTGCCTTCGCCCGGGTCTGCGATCTCAGCCAGGTCGACTTCCTGGTCACCGACACCGGCATCACTCGCGACGCGAAGGCCCGTTTCACCGAGGCCGGCGTCACCGTCATCGCTGTGTGAGGGTGACGCCAGCCCGTCCGGCGGTGACGCCGTCCCGCGGTATCAGGCGCGGGGCGCGGTCCACCGCTGGTCGGCCCTGCCGGTGCAGTCGCGCAGTTCCACACGGTGCCCGGTCTCGTTGCCGCCCGGGGCGTACAGGCACTGGCCGGTCGCGTCGTTCACGATCGAGCCCTGTGCGCCGTACGTCCAGGTCGTCAGCGGTCCAGGGGTGCCGGCACAGGTCGTGATCGTGACCGGGACCTTCTTGTCGTTCCCGGCCGCCTCGGGCGCGGCGGTCAGGCAGAAGTTGTTCACCAGGCGCAGCGTCCGGTCGGCGCCGTGCACCCAGCCCTGGTCGGTGCGCCGGTGGCACGTCTCGACGACCGCGGCCCGGTTCTCGTCGGCGGCCAGATCGGCGTCCTCGGCCCATTCGAGCTGGGCGTAGTCCACGCCTTCCACGTCCAGGCAGTTGCCCGCCCGGTCGGTCACGGCGTCCCTGGTGGAGTTGCCGATGCCCAGGACCTGCTCGCCGCCGTCGGGGCCGATCGTGCTGGTGACGTTGGCGCAGTCGCCGTTGTTCTCGGGCCGGGTGGCCGTGCCGGTGACCTGGGTGTTGTTCAGGGTCGTGGCCCTGGGAAGACCGAAGGTCGCCGCGCTGTAGGGCTGCTGCACACAGGTGGAGCGGGGCATGCTCCACTCGTAGTACTCGACCCAGTCGACCATGCCGGCCGTCTTGATCCCGGTCGCCGGAGTCAGGATGCTGCCCAGCTCGAACGAGGTGTGGGCGGTGGTGTCCTCGACGGTGGCGCCGAACCAGCCGCCGCCCTCCGAGGCCACGTTGAACGTGTAGGTGTGACCGGTCTTCCACGGCACGTTCATCCGGCAGCTGTAGCCGGTGCCCTCGCCGCCGAAGTCCTGGCACCAGCTGCCCTTGCTGCCGGGCTTGGCCTGGTTCACGTCCCAGACGGAGAAGAGGAACAGCTGGTCCTCGCCCCCGTTGTCCTGCATGCCGATGTAGCCGCCGTTCCCCTGGTTGAAGCCGAACTGATGCGACCAGAAGGTGTGCGAGGTGAAGCCGGGGTCGGCAGTGACCGTGGTACTCCACGTCACGGACGACAGGTCCGGGGTTCCGGCGGGGAAGGTGTAGTGCGTGTATGTGCCGGGTGTGTCCCCCCAGCCGTCCTCATTGGCGTCCGCCGTGGCCGCCGTGGACATTCCGATACCGGCTGCAAGTGCCAGTGCCGCGACGGCACTTCCGGCGATGCGTCCGAGCCGGCCGAAGCCGGACTTGGGCGTGCGAGAGCGCATACGGGCTTACCCGCCTCTGTTTGAGAATGTTGGGAGATGTGCCCGTCAGTGCAAGATCGAGCACGAGGTCGCATCCTGGACCCACGATGAAGCCGCTGGCAAGGGGTTCGGTGATCTCGCAGAGGTGCTTACGTACCCGTTTCGCATCCCTTCCGCGCCCGGATCTGCGCCCTGACGCGGTTCAATCGGACCTTCTCCAGCTTTTCAATGTCTATAGATGTTCGTTACCTGTGCGAAATGAACAACTCTTGCCATCGAGGCGCACTGTCGTGAACTATGTGGCTGTCGCCGCGAGGAAGCAGCGGCCGCACCGTCACCGGTGCGTGCCGCAGCCGTGATCGCGGGACACTCCCCCCTTGCTCCATCAGCCCTGGAGGTGCCTGTGACGATGGCAGATGCGCCGGTCTCATCCGTGCGGTCGCCGGTGCCGCAGCCCCGTGACCCCGATGACGCGGACTCACCCGCCGGGAAGAAGCGAGCCAAAGGCCGAATACGGCAGCCACTGCGGTACCGACTGAAGCGGGACAAGGCGCTTCTGCTGTTCTGCCTGCCGGGCGTCCTGTACTTCGTGCTCTTCTTCTATCTGCCGCTCGCGGGCAACGTCATCGCCTTCCAGGACTACCAGCCGTTCCTGGGCTTCAAGCAGAGTCCGTTCGTCGGTCTGGCCAACTTCACGGCGCTGCTTTCCGAGCCGGAGTTCTGGAGCGCGGTCTCCAACACGCTGCAGATCACCGCGATTCAGCTGCTCCTCTACTTCCCGGCCCCGATCGCGCTGGCGCTCCTGCTCAACTCGCTGATCAGCGAGAAGATCAAGCGCTTCATCCAGACGATCGTCTACCTCCCGCACTTCCTGTCGTGGGTGGTGGTCGTCGCGATGTTCAAGCAGGTGCTCGGCGGTGCGGGCTCGGTCACCACGCTCCTGATGGAGCACGGGGTCAACATCGGCAATGTGATGACGGACCCCGGTACCTTCAAGCTGCTGATCACCGCCCAGGCCATCTGGAAGGACTGCGGCTGGGGGACGATCATCTTCCTGGCGTCGATCGCCTCGATCGACATGGGCCAGTACGAGTCCGCCGCCATGGACGGCGCGGGCTGGCTCCGGAGGATCTGGCACATCACCCTGCCGGGTATCCGGCCGGTGATCCTCATGCTGCTGATCCTGCGGCTCGGCGACATTCTCTCGGTGGGATTCGAGCAGATCATCCTGCAGCGCGACGCCGTCGGGAAGGACGCCGCCGAGGTCATGGACACCTATGTCTACTACCACGGGGTCATCGACGGTGACTGGGGGATGAGTACGGCCGCCGGCCTGATGAAGGGCGTCATCGGATTCGCCCTCATCCTCGCCGCCAACAAGCTGGCGCACCGCTTCGGTGAGCAGGGAGTGTACCGATGAGTCAGCAGACCCTTGCGTCCCGACTGCGCACGGCGCGATTCGGCCCCCGGGGCACCATCCGCAGCCGCACGGCGTCCGGCCGCCCGCCGTGGATGGAGCGACCGCACTGGTACGGGCAGGGTGCGAAGGCCCTGGCCCTGATCGTCCTGACCGTGATCGTGCTCTACCCGTTCGTCCTCGCCGTCGGCACCAGCCTCGCGAGCCGCGAGGACCTCAACGCCAACGGCGGCTACGTCCTGCTGCCGAAGCACCCGACGCTGGAGGCCTACCGGGTCATCCTCTCGGGCGGGGTCGTCACCCAGGCCGCCGTGGTCTCCATCTTCATCACGCTGATCGGCACGGCTCTGAGCCTGGCGTGCACGGTGATGATCGCGTACGGAACCTCGCGGCCCGGCACGGTCCTCGGGAAGCCGATCCTGCTGATGGTGCTGGGCACGTTCCTCTTCGCCCCCGGCATCATCCCCACCTACCTGGCGGTCCAGCAGTTCAAGCTGCTCGACACCTATGCCTCGTTGATCCTTCCCGTACTCCTCAACGCGTTCAACATCGTCGTCGTCCGCTCCTTCTTCCAGAGCATTCCCGAGGAGCTGTACGACGCCGCACGGATCGACGGTGCGGGTGAGGTCACGGTCCTGTTCCGGATCGTCCTTCCGCTCTCCAAGGCGGTTCTCGCCGTGGTCGGTCTCTTCTACGCGGTCGGTTACTGGAACAGCTTCTTCAACGCGGTGCTCTACCTCAACGACTCGGGCAAGTTCCCCATCCAGGTGATCCTGCGCTCGTACGTCCTCAACGGCCAGAGCATCAACGCACAGGCCATGGGAGTCCACGCGATTCCGCCCGCTACCTCGCTGCAGATGGCCGTGCTGATCATCGCCATCGTGCCCATCTTCTGCGTCTATCCCTTCCTGCAGAAGTTCTTCGTCAAGGGCGTCCTCACCGGGGCGATCAAGGGCTGATCCGTCCTCGCGGACATCGCCCCACGCACTTCACACACTTCAAGGAGCACCCATGTCCACACACCTGTCCCGGCGCGGCTTCATGGGCGCGGCGGGGATAGCCGGCCTGACCGTCGCGGGCCTGTCGTCCCTGACCGCGTGCGGCAGTGGTGCCACCGTCAGCAAGGGCGGCGCCAAGGCCTCCGCCCAGCTGAAGCTCCCGACGTACGTCCCTGCGCAGACCGCCCCCGCGGACCTCGCGGGCAACGCCTCGGGTCTGGACGCCACGTACCTGCGATACCCGAAGAAGCTCACCAAGTCGGTGGCCAAGGCTCCCGGTGACGGCAGCCGCATCACGGCGCTGACCGAGACCTTCACGACGCCCGCCCCGGCCCAGGGCAAGAACGCCTACTGGCAGGAACTGAACAAGCGCCTCGGCTCGCAGTTCGACATGACCATCGTGGTCGAGGAGGGCGCCGGCTACCCCGGCAAGTTCAACGCGATCGTCGCCAGCGGGGACATCCCCGACCTGGTGTGGTTCCCGCCGAACCAGGGCCTCCAGCACGTCCCCGAGCTGCTGGACGCCAAGTTCCACGACCTCACGCCGCACCTGTCCGGCGACGCGGTCAAGAAGTACCCGAACCTGGCCAACCTGCCCACCTCCGCCTGGAAGACCGCCGTCATCAACGGCAAGATCCGCGGTGTGGCCGTCGCGTACGGTTCCATGGGCCAGGTCTACGTCGTCAACGAGGACTTCTGGAAGCCGGTCGGCGGCGCCGAGTTCACCAGCGCCGAGGACTTCCTCGCCAAGGGCAAGGAACTCCTCGACGCCAAGCGCAACAAGTACGTCCTGGAGCCGGCGTACGTGAACCACGTCGGCCAGTTCGCCCAGTGGTTCGGCGCGCCCGCCAGCTGGCGGCTGGAGGGCGGCAAGCTCACCCACCTGTACGAGACCGAGGAGTACCTGGAGGCTGTGGCCTTCGCGGTCAAGGTCCGCAAGGCCGGTCTGTTCTGGCCGGACCCGAACCTCAGCACCACCATGGAGAAGGTGGCGCAGGGTTCGCTCGGCGCCTATGTGCAGTCCTTCCCGAGCTTCCTGACCGACGTCAAGACGTACGACTTCCCGTTCGGCGTCATCGTGCCGTTCGCCGGCAAGGCCGGTGCCACCCCGTCGTACACCCTCGGCTACGGCTCGGTCGGTTACACCGCCATCTCCAAGAAGGCCGACGCCAAGCGCGTCGAGATGCTGCTGCGCGTGCTCGACTACCTCGCCGCCCCGTTCGGCACCGAGGAGCGGCTCTTCCTCGACAACGGCATCGAGGGCACGCACTACACCCGTACCTCCAGCGGCGACATCAAGCTCACCGCCAAGGGCAACGCCGAGGCCGTGACCACCGCCATGCCGCTGGCCTTCCTCGCCAACACCCCGGAGTACGTCTACCTGCCCGGCAAGTCCGAGGTGGCCTCGAAGATCCACGGCTGGCAGGAAGAACTCCTCAAGATGGGCAAGGCGAACCCCACCAGCGGTCACTTCTCGGACGCCTCGACGAAGAAGGGCGCCTCCATCGGCACCGCGGTGAGCGACACCGTCCTCGACGTCGTCGCGGGCCGCAAGCCGATCTCCGCCTTCCAGGACCAGGTGAAGAAGTGGCGCTCGGGCGGCGGCGACGAGATCCGGGCCGAGTTCGAGGCCTCGATCGCCGGTAAGTAGTCTCCGCCCGCACCACCCGTACAGACAGAAGGGACCCCCGTGTCAGACCTGCGACTCGGCGTCATCGGGCTCGGCCTCCGCCGCTCCATCGCGATGTCCGCCCACCACCCCGGACAGGGTTCGGCGATCACCGCCGTCTGCGACCTCGACCCCGAGGTGCGGCAGCGCGAGGCCGAGCGCTTCGGCACCGATGTTGCGGTCGAGGACTACAAACTGCTCCTCGACCGGGACGACCTCGACGCGATCATCATCGCCACCCCGGACGACACCCACGAGGTCATCGCCATCGATGCCCTGCGGGCCGGCAAGGCGGTCTTCGTCGAGAAGCCGCTCGGCATCACCGTGGAGAGCTGCGACAACGTCCTGCGCGCCGCGTACGAGACGGGGACCCGGCTGTACGTCGGTCACAACATGCGCCACATGGGCGTCGTGCGGCTGATGCGCGACATCATCGCCCGCGGTGACATCGGCGAACCGAAGGCCGTGTGGGTGCGGCACTTCGTCGGCTACGGCGGTGACTACTACTTCAAGGACTGGCACGCCGACCGGACCCGCACCACCGGACTGCTGCTCCAGAAGGCCGCACACGACATCGACGTCCTGCACTGGCTGGCCGGCGGCTACACCCGCCGTGTCAACGCCCTCGGCGACCTCCTCGTCTACGGCGACCTGCCGCGCCGCGAGGCGGACACCCCGCGCCCGGACAACTGGCTGCGGGAGTTCGACTGGCCGCCGACGGCCCGCAAGGACCTGCACCACATCGTGGACGTCGAGGACGTCTCGGTGATGAACATGCAGCTCGACAACGGCGTCGTGGCCGCCTACCAGCAGTGCCACTTCACCCCGGACTACTGGCGGAACTACACCGTCATCGGCACCGAGGGCCGGCTGGAGAACTTCGGCGACAGCCCCGGTGACGAGGTCAAGGTCTGGAACACCGGACCCAGCGGATACCGCGCCGAGGCCGACATCACCTACCGGGTGCCGGAGGCCAATGGTTCACACGGCGGCGGTGACACCCGGATCATGGAGGAGTTCTGCCGGTTCGTCCGTGAGGGCGGTGTCACGGACACCTCTCCGGTCGCCGCCCGGATGAGCGTCGCCGCCGGGGTCCTCGCGACCCGCTCGCTGCGTGAGGGCGGTGCACCGTACGACGTGCCGGCCCTCGACCCCGAGCTGATCGCGTACTTCGAACGCGGTCAGGTCCGCTAGGGCGTGTGTCGGAAATCCCGCCTGTCCCGCGACGCCCGGCACGCACGCTCGCCGCGTCGTCGGGCTCGCCCGGGTCCGGTACGAGGGCGGCCCTCCGCCTCGCGATCGCACGCACCGGACGCCTTCGGGTCCGCCCTTCGGGCGGACGGCGGGACTTCCGACACACGCCCTGGTGCCGTGACCGGCAGACATGGCCGGTCACGGCACCAGGAACACCCGGCCGGAAGCCGTGGGCACCTCCGGTGGCAGCGCTGTGAGGCATCGTCGCCGGAGGTCTTCCTGCCTCTGTTTTCAGCCATGCTCGGTGGGTAATCGGCCTCTTCCTGTTTGGCGGCCGTCCGATCGGCCACGGTCGCGAGACGTGATGCCGTCGGGGGAAATGAAGCCGAACGTCCGGAAGATGTCGTACAGGGGTGAGGATGCCCGGTCTCGTACCGTCACCGCCGCACCGCAACCGGTGCGAGCAAGCGGCGGTTTTGCGCCAAACGGAACCCTCGGTGGCCGAGTTCGAACGCGTTGCCGGATCGCGGTCGGCATAATCGCGTCCATGTCGATCACGGGCGGAGACTTCGTCGAGCTGGGCCGGGACCTGTACGCATGGCTCCCGCCGAAACGGGGCTGGGGCCTCGCGAACTGCGGCCTTCTGACGTCATCGCGTGGCGCGATCTGGATCGACACCCCGTACGACCCCGTGCTCGCCGGCCAGTTCCTGGCGGAGTCGACGAAGCGGCTGCCCGACGGCGCCGCCATCGACCGGGTGATCGTCACCCATGCCAACGGGGACCATTTCTGGGGCGCGGGCGTACTCCCGGAGGCGGAGATCATCGCGACCCGCGAGGCACGGGAACACATTCACTACGAACCCACCCCGAAGCAGCAGCACGCCCTCGTCCAGGGAAGCGATCCGGCCACCGCGCTCGGTGAGTACCTCAAGCGCCACTTCGGCCCGTTCGACTGGTCACGGACCGAACCCGTGCAGCCGACCACGTACTTCACCGGCGAACTCGAACTGACCCTGGCGGAGTACCCCGTCCAGGTGACGGCCCTGCCCCCCGCCCACACCACGGGCGACCTGATCGTGCACCTGCCCGCGCAGCAGACCGTGTTCAGCGGCGACGTCATCTTCGCCTCCACGCCGGAGCAGCCGGGCGACCACCCGGTGCACTGGGCGGGCCCCCTCTCCCACGTGATCGCCGCCTGCGAACAGGTGCTGGCCACCGGCGCCGAGACCATCGTCCCGGGCCACGGTCCGGTCCTCGACCCGGCCGGCGTGCGCGCGCACATCGGCTACCTCGAACACGTACGGGAGCGCGCCCACGCCCTCCACGCGGCCGGGGTGCCCGCACTGGAGGCGGCCCGCCGGGTGATCGCCGAGGGGCGCCACCCCGAACTCGGCCTGGCCGAACGCCTTGTGGTGACGATCGGCAGCGAGTACCGGCAGCTCGACGGCTCGGAACTGCCCGGCGTGCTCCAGGTGATGACCGATGTCGCCGTCGTCGCTCAAGAAGTGGAGCAGTCCCGTGGGACGGCAGACCACGAGGGGTGACACCCGGATCTCCCGCCGCCCGGGCGGGGAGGCCGACCCGACCACAGAAATACGGTGACGGCATGGCATGGATCGTGGCGCTGGCAGCCGTCGTCACCGCCGTGGTGGCCGTGGTCCGCTCCCAGAACGCGGCCCGGGACGCCCATGTGGCGTGGGCCCGCACCGAGCTGGCCGAACGCCAGGCGAAGGCGGCCGATGCCCGTACCGCCGCCCTCACCGACGAGATCCGGCAGCTCGCCCGGAAGCGGATACCCGCCGCCGCGCTCGCCCTCTCCCACCCCAGCGCGCCGGTCCCCGGACTGCGGGAGGCGGCCGACGTCGACGGCGGATCCGCGACTCTCCTGACCGAGGCGGTGCAGGCCGCACGCGCGGCGGTCGTCGAGGAGCGGCAGCGCGTCGACGCGGCCGCACGCGCGGCGATGCGCGGCACCTCCGCCAAGATCCAGTCGCTGCTCAACCAGTCCCAGCAGCTGTTGCACGAACTCCAGCACGAGTACGACGACCCGCGGATCCTGCAGCTGGACTTCCGCAACGAACTGGCGCTGCGCCGCACCCAGGCCACCGCGGTGCTCTGCGACGCCTGGCCGGGGCTGGCCCGGCAGAACTCGCCGCTCGTCGAGATCGTGCTCGGCGCGCAGTCCCGGGTCGCGGGCTACGAACGGATCAAGGTCGCCAACCATCTGCGCGACGAGTGGCTCGCCGTCGTCGCCCGCGCCGCCGAACCGCTCGCGATCGCCCTCGCGGAGCTGCTGGCGAACGCCACCGCCTACTCGCACCCCGACACCGACGTCCAGGTGACGGTCCAGCAGAGTGGCGGCCGCGGCGCCTTCCTGGTGATCGACGACGCGGGCATCGGCATGGACGACGACGCGCTGGAACGAGCCCGAGCCCTGCTGGCGGGCCCGTCCGAAGTCCTCCTGACCGAGCTGGGCGATCCGCCGCAGGCCGGCTTCGCCGTCGTCGGCCGACTGGTCGTGCAGTACGGCTTCAGCTGCCACATCGAGGCGTCGCCCTTCGGCGGGATGCGGACGATTCTGAGAGTGCCCGCCCACCTCCTGACGGTGCTGCAGGACGCCCCCAACCTCTCCGCCCTCGCTCCGAAACCGGTGCACGCGCACACCGCGGCGCCGGCCACCGTCGAGCCCACGGCCCCCGCCGCGGCCGAGCCGGAGCCCACCGCCGAGGTACGCACCGAGCTGCCCAGCCGGCGCCGCCGATCACCCCGCCCGGCAGCGGTACGGTCCACGCCCGCAGCCCCGGTGCCCCCGACCGGCCCGCCTGCGCCCCGTACCCCCGAACAGGCCGAGGCGTCCTGGGCGGCGCTCCAGCAGGGCACCCTCAGCGGCCGAAGCGCCCCCGCCCCGGCCGCTCCCTCGGCATCGGAGCACGACGAAGACCCGAACGCCCGGAACGCCAGGAACGCCAGGAACGCCAGGAACGACGAAGGAGACGACGAGACGTGAGCGGCACCCCTACCCCCACCGCCGGTGACCTCGCATGGGTGCTGACCCCACTGCTGGAACTGCCCGGAGTGCAGCACGCCGTGGTCGCCACCGGCGACGGGCTCGTCGAAGGAGCCTCGCCCGGCCTGGACCGGGCGTCCGGCGAGCGGGTCGCCGCCATGACCGCCACCCTGCACGCCGCGGCCCGCGCCTTCACCACCGCGTTCACCGATGTCGAGGCGCCGCGGCTGGCCCAGACGGTGGTGGAGTCCGACCAGGGCTTCGCCATCGTCGTACCGGCAGGGAAGAACACCACGCTCGCCCTGTTCGCCGAACCCGGGGCCAGGCTCGGCGACATCGCGTACCAGATGCAGGTGCAGGTCAACGCGCTGACCCGGGCGATGAACGCACCCGCCCGCCAACCGGACACCGCCGCCCGGCCATGAGCCCCGGCCCAGGACGCCGTTTGATCCCCGCCTATCTGGTCACCGGTGGCCGGACCAGGCCCACCGGACCCGCACTCGACCGGCTCACCGTGCTCGTACGCACCGACACGGCCCTGCCGCCGGACACCGGCTCGGAACAGCGCAGGCTGTGCGAGCTGCTGGAACCGGGCGCGCTCACCGTCGTCGAGTGCGCGGCCCACCTGGACCTCCCGGTCAGCGCCACCGTCTTCCTGGCCACGGACCTCGCGGCCTCCGGACACCTGCACACCCGACCGCCGATCCCCAGTGCCGGGGGGACCGACCGGTCGCTCGTCGAGAGGCTGCTCGTTGGACTCCGCTCCCTCCACTGACCGGACCGGCATCGGCTATCTGCCGCCTGCCGCCCAGACCCTGATGAAGCTCGTCGTCACGGGTCCCTTCGGCGTGGGCAAGACAACCCTGATCCGTACGCTGTCGGAGATACCCACGCTCCACACCGAAGAGGCGATGACCCAGTCCAGTACCCGGCTGGACGACACCGCCGGGCTGCCGGACAAGACGACCACCACGGTCGCCGTCGATTTCGGCCGGCTGACCGTCCAGGACGACCTGGTGCTCTACATGTTCGGCACGCCTGGACAGGAACGCTTCCTCCCGCTCTGGGAGGACATCGCGCGCGGCGCGCTCGGCGCCCTCGTCCTCGTCGACACCCGCAGGCTCGGCGACTCCTTCGCCGTCATGGACATGGTCGAGGAGCAGGGACTGCCGTACGCCGTCGCCGTCAACCGCTTCCCCGACGCCCCCGTCCATACCGACGAGGTCCTGCGCAAGCATCTCGACCTCCACCCCGACACCCCACTGCTCCAGTGCGACGCCCGCGAACGCCGTGGCAGCATCGACGCCCTGATCGCCCTCGCCGAGCACGTGCTGACCCGCCTGCCCCAGCCTCAGGACCCGTCATGACGTCCCCCGCCCACTCCGCGCGCCCGGCCCGCTCCGTACAGCCGCCGCAGCCGCTCGCGCTGTACGGCCCGGACTTCGCCGCCGACCCGCACAGCCACTACCGCCGGCTGCGCGCGCACGGCCCGCTCGCCCCCGTCCGGATCGCCCCGGGCATCGACGCCCTTCTGGTCACCGACTACCAGGCGGCCGTCGACCTGCTCCGCGACACCCACACCTTCACCAAGGACCCCCGCGCCTGGCAGGCCACCGTCCCCGCCGACTCGCCGGTCCTGCCCATGCTCGGCCACCGGCCCACCGCACTCTTCAGCGACGGCGACGTGCACGCCCGCTACCGCGACACGATCAACGACAGCCTGGCCCTGATCGAACCGCACATCCTGCGGGCCGAGGTCGCCCGCGTCGCCCGGCAGCTCATCCGGGAGTTCGCGGCCACCGGCAGCGGCGACCTCGTCGCCCAGTACGCCCGACGGCTTCCGCTGCACGTCTTCACCACCTGGTTCGGCGTCCCGCCCGAGGACAGCGAACGGATCGTCGACGGCATCGGCGGCATGTTCAACTCCGCCGAGGACTCCGCCGCCGCGTACGCCGACCTCGTCACCGTCGTCACCGACCTGGTCGCCGAACGGCGTGCCCGCCCCCGCCGCGACCTCACCTCCTACTTCCTCGGCCACCCGGCCGGCCTCGACAACGACGAGACTGTGCGTCAGATCACTCTGGTCATGAGCGCGGGCCACGACCCGACGACCAACCTGATCGGCAACGCGTTGCTGCACATGCTCACCGACGAGCGCTACGCCGGCTCGCTGCACGGCGGAGCGATGACGGCCCACGAGGCGATCAACGAAGTCCTGTGGCAGGACCCGCCGCTGGCCAATTTCGCCGCCCACTACCCCCGCCACGACACCGAGTTCCACGGCGTCCGGCTGCGCGCGGGGCAACTGCTCCTGGTCTCCTTCGCCGGGGCCAACACCCAGTCCCCGCCCGCCCCTTCGGACCCCGGCGAGCGCTCCGGAGGCAGCGCCCATCTGTCCTGGTCGGCGGGGCCGCACAGGTGCCCCGCGAAGCAGCCGGCACTGCTCATCGCGATGACCGCGATCGAGCAGCTGACCAGCCAGCTGTGCGATGCGGAGTTGGCTGTTCCGGCGAGTGAACTGATGTGGCGGCCAGGTCCGTTCCACCGCGCACTGGTGCATCTCCCGGTCCGTTTCACCCCGCTCGACGTGACCGGCGACACGGCGCTCCCGGCCCCGTCGGAGGTGTCGATCAGCCGATGAACCGTGTCGGTGGTACGCCGAACGGGTGAGGGGCGAGAGAATTGCCCGATGAACAGCGAGCGCAGCCGGCGCAACGCCGACCGAAGCACAGACGGGGTGGTCCGGTGAGCAGGTACGACAGGTATGACGTCACGGACGAGCAGTGGGAGGGACTGGCCCAGGTCGTACCGCTGCGCAGCCGCAACGAATGGCCGTCACGGGTCGACCACCGCGCGGTCCCCGACGACCACGAGACCGTCGAACAGCGGCGCATGGTCGTGCTGCGGGTGCAGGTCTTCGCGGACGCGCGCGAGGTGGCCGAGTATCTGGTCGCACAGATCCCGGTCCTGCTCGATCTGACCAGTGCCGAGACCGATGTGGCCAAGCGGATCCTGGACTTCACCAGCGGTGTGGTCTTCGGGCTCGGCAGCGGAATGCACCGTGTCGACCGGAACGTGTTTCTTCTGTCGCCGGCCGGCATGGAGGTCGAAGGGGTCGCGGCCGCGGGCGTCCCCCGATCGTAGGAAGGTCGCGCGGGCGGAACGGTTCGCCGGTCGACGGCGTGCGTACGGTCCGCTCATGACTGCACGCTGCCCGGAAAACCCGTGGGCGACCCCAGAGGCAACGGCTGCCCGAGAAGCCCGAAACGAGGCTGTCCGAACCGGACCTCCCCGAACCGGACCTCCCCGAAACGGTGCGGTCCGCTCCGCCGGCCCCGTCGTCACCGAACTGCGGCTCTCCGCCTTCGCCTCGCACCGTGGCACCGTCCTTCCGGTGGGCCCGCTCACGCTGTTCGCCGGGGCCGGTGGCAGTGGGAAGTCCAGCGCGCTGCGGGCGTACGAGGCGTTGGCCCGGCTGGGCGCGGGCGACCCGCTCGACGAGGTGTTCCCGGACCCGGATGCGTACGTACCCGAAAGGGCCGGTCCCGACACCCAGGGGCGTCGCGGCTTCCGGATCGGCTGCACGGCGACCGGCCCGGCAGGACCGGTCCGGCTCGACCTCGCCGTGCAGGTCGAGCCCGCCCTCCGGATCGTCGGTGAACGGCTGACCGGCGGCGGTGAGACGCTGCTGACCACCGCGCTGCGCGACCCCAGGGGCTCGACGGTCCAGGCGGCCTGGCACACGGCCGGCACCGTCCCGGTGACCCGGGCCCCGCTGCCGGACGACCTGCTCGGCACGGCGCTGCTGCCGCTGCGGGTCGCGGGCACGACCGAGGGACAGTTACGGGTCCTCGCCGCCGCCGAACAGATGGTCGTGGCCCTGCGCTCCGTCTTCGTCTGCGAACCGCAGCCGCAGCGGATGCGGGCACCGGTGCCCGGTGGGGAGGGCCGGTTGCGCCGGGACTGCGACAACCTCGCGGCGGTACTGGAACGCACACACACCCAGTGCGGACAGCGGCATGCCCGGCTGGTGGCGGCGGCCGCTGCCGGATGCGCGGGGACGGTGAGGGGGCTGGGCGTCGAGCGGCTCCCGGACGGGTTGCTGCGCGCCGTGGTGGAGCGCGACGGCGGTCACCTCACCCCGGTCGGGCGACTCGGCGACGGCGAGTTGAGGTATCTGGCGCTCGCCCTGGTCCTGCTCACCGGCCCCGGGGTGCTGGCCATGGACGCCGCGGCGGAGGTGCCGTCGGCCATGCAGACGCTCACCGTCCTGGTCGACGGGCTGGACCGGGACCTGGACGGACGGCAGGTGGCGGAACTGCTGGCCCTGGCCGCGTCGGTCGGCTCGACCGGGCACCTCAGGCTGGTGGGGACGGCCGCCGAGGCGGCCGCCGCACGGGCCCGTGGGACCGCAGGTGCGACGGTGGTAGACCTGGGACCGTGAACGGACTCGATGTACAGACACTGCAGCGACGGCTCGCCGCGTTCGCGGCCGCCCGTGACTGGGAGCAGTACCACACCCCGAAGAACCTGGCGGCGGCGCTCAGCGTCGAGGCGTCCGAACTGGTCGAGATCTTCCAGTGGCTGACGCCGGAGCAGTCCGCGAAGGTGATGGAGGTGCCCGAGACGGCGCATCGGGTGGCGGACGAAGTCGCGGATGTGCTCGCGTATCTGCTGCAGTTCTGCGAGGTGCTGGGCATCGATGCGCTGGCGGCTCTGGCGGAGAAGATCGACAGGAACGAAGCCCGCTTCCCGGTTCCGAAGCCTCCAGAGCCTCGAGATCGTCACTCTTCGGAGTGATCGACTTATTCACAGTCGATTTTGTGTCCACAGATTTCCGAAATCCCCTGGCGTTTCGGTACCGCTCCATTCACTGTGGGTAATGGATGAGGTGAGCGGGTTTTCGTTCGGACGGGGGCGACGTATGGAAGCGGAGCGGCTCATAGAGGTAAGTCGGCGGGCTCTGGCGCAGAGCCGGGGCGCGCCGTCCGTCATGGCGGAGGCCTGGCAGGTCCAGGCGCTGGCCCAGGCGATCGGCGAGCACCTGGCGGCCCACGGGCCGAAGGCGCTGCGGGGCGAGGCGCGGGGACTCGGCGAGATCGGGGGAAGCGGCGGCGGGGCGCCGGACCATCCGGTGGTGCGGACCGGCACGGCGCGGGCCGCGCAGCTTGCCGAGGTTGCCGATCCCCGGGCGGCCCTGACCGGCCTCGGCGTGCTGCTGGGGGAGATGGGGATGGCTCTCGTCGCGGTGGCCTGTGACACCGGCGAGGAGAGCCTCTACTGGCAGTGCATCGAGGCGATCGACGCGGCCGACGAGGCGCTGGACCGCGTGCACAGCATGCTCCGGCTCCTCGCCGAGCAGGACCGGGAGCAGGACCGGCAGCGGGAGCGGGAGGGTGCGTACGGTGCGGTGCGCGGACCGGCGGGCTCGGCGGCGGGCCAGGCGTGACGTGACGGCGCGAGAATGAGGCTGGAGCTGGACCTGCTCCGCGTTCCCTCATGACGGGGCGTGCCGCCCTTCGAACGCCACAACACCACGGGTGGGCGCGGCACATGCTGCGCCCACCGGTGAGCCGGACGGCTCCGGTCGTCGATGGTGCTCTGGCATGCGGCGGCGGGGGCCCCGGCACGGTGTGCGCGTCTGACGCCATTACCGCCCGTGGCCCTCGTGGCTGCCCATCCGAATGGGCGGATTGTCCGCTGCCGCGACCGAGTGGCGCGCCTTGCTATATAGTCCGCGCCTCGTTACCCCACGTCAGGCGGGGGGTCGGAGGAGGGGCACGTAGATGAAGAGGCGGGTCGGGCTTGTCGGGGTGGTTGCACCCCTTTGTTTTGCGGTCGTTGGCTGCTCCGCCGTGGGCGGGGAGGATGTGCAGCCGGCCGCGGCGAAGCCGGCAGCGGCATCCGCATCCGCGGCTGCATCGGAGAAGGCGCCCGCCTCGCCCGAGACCCCCGGCGACTTTCTCGACCTCGCCGAGAAGGCCATGGCGGCGCAGCACGGATGGACCTTCGCCGTGCGCGGGAAGGAAGGACTCACCCTGCAAGGGCAGCAGCCCAGCAATGCGTCCTATACGGCCACCGTGCGGCGCACCAGTGATCCCGAGGCGCTCCAGTCGCACGGGGTCATCATCAGCAGCAAAGGGCAGCGCAAGCCCGAAGAGGTCTTCGTCGTCGGCGGCACGGGGTACGTGAAGGAGGGCGACCCAGGCACCTGGAAGCACGGGGCCCTCACTGATCCGGTGATCGCGAACAAGGTCGAGGATCCCGTCGCCGCCGTCCAGACGTTCCGGACCTACCTGAAGCAGGGGGGCGTCACCCTCACCGAGGCGGACAGCCACGGCAAGGTGCGGCTCCAGGTGCGGGTGGCCTCGCCGCGCAAGGTGCCCGAGGTGCAGGACCGTGCCTATGTGAAGTCCGCCGTACGGGAGGTGGAGCCCGTCCTCGATCAGCTCCGAGGGGCCGGCGTGGCGGTGGACAAGTCTCAGGTCACCCTGTCCCGGCTGACCGAGACGCTGACCCTGGATGCCAGGACGGGGAAGGTGGAGGCCCACGCATCCCGGTTCGCCTTCCTGATTCCGAACGGCGGGCAGAACATCACGTACACCCAGGACGTGAGCGAGGAGAACCGTGGAGTGTTCGGCGGCAGCATCGCACTTCCCCCGGGGGTGAGTTGACGCGTCGGGGCGGCCGCTGACGGGCCGCCGGATTCCGGGGCGGGGGCAGCGTGAACAGCGGACTGCCCCTGCGGCCGAACATCACCCGTCACAGGCCGACCGGCGCACTCGTCTGCGGGGTGAGGCAACGACCGCATCGGCCGGCCGCGTCGGTCAACGGGCCCCCACGACTTCCCGACCCGGTTCGCTACGAGAGTTGCGGCATCACGTCGGACGCGATCAATTCCAAGTGGTCCAGGTCGTCAAGGTCCAGCATCTGCAGGTACATCCGCTGTGAGCCGACGGCCCGGAACGCCGAGATGCGCTCGACGACCTCTGCGGGAGACCCGGCAAGACCGTTGGCCTTCAGCTCGTCGACGTCGCGGCCGATGGCTTCCGCCCGGCGCTTCACCTCCGCGTCGGTCTTGCCGACACAGGCGACGAGGGCGTTGGAGTAGACGAGGTCGTCCGGCCTGCGCCCGTAGGCTTCAGCCGCCGCACGCACGCGCTTGAACTGCTGCTCCGTGTCGACGAGGGACGCAAACGGAATGTTGAACTCGTCGGCGTACTGAGCGGCAAGAGCGGGTGTCCTCCTGGCTCCGTGGCCGCCGATCAGGACTGGCACCCTGGCCTGGGCCGGCTTGGGCAGCGCGGGGGAGTCCGAAAGCTGGTAGTACGTCCCGGTGAAGTCGAATCGCTCGCCGATGGGGGTGTTCCACAGCCCGGTGACGACCGCGAGCTGCTCCTCCAGGCGTCCGAACTTCTCCTTGGGAAACGGGATGCCGTAGGCCGCGTGCTCTTCCGCGTACCAGCCGGAGCCGAGACCCAGCTCCACCCGTCCGCCGGACATCTGGTCGACCTGCGCAACCTGGATCGCGAGGACACCGGGGAGGCGGAAGGTGCCGGCGGTCATGAGGGTCCCGAGGCGGATCCGCGTCGTCTCGCGCGCGAGACCGGCAAGCGTGATCCAGGCGTCAGTAGGTCCTGGGAGGCCGTCCACGGCTCCCATGTGCAGATAGTGATCCGAGCGGAAGAAGGCCCCGTAGTCGAGGTCCTCGGCTGCCTTGGCGACGCGGAGCAGCGTCTCGTAGGTCGCCCCTTGCTGCGGTTCTGTGAAGACACGAAGATCCATGCGTCCATCATGCCCGTGGTGTACTCACGGACTCGCCTCGAACCGCTGTCGCACGCGCATCACGGTGTGCGGAGGGCACGGTACGCCGGCGTACTCGGGCCGTTTCGCCGCGATCACCTCGCTGCCCGGAGGAGGACCGCTACCGTGGGTCGTACACACACCTGCGCGCTCCTCGTCACCGACATGCAGAAGGCCCTGGTGGCGATCGCGTCCGGCTGTCGTGGGATCCGGGCCTCGTGCGGTCCCCGGCCGACGAGGACCGTATCGCCGCGACCCACGTACGCACCTGTGCGGGTGGTCGACCGGAGGGAAGTGAGCAGCTGTGCGACCCGCCCGCCCGCTGGCCGCCGCGCTCGCCGAAGGAATCGTCCTCCTCGACGGCGGTCTCTCCAACCAACTGGAGGCGCAGGGCTGCGACCTGTCCGACGAACTGTGGTCGGCCCGGCTGCTGGTCGACGAGCCGTGGCAGATCGAGGCCGCGCACCGGGCGTATGTGCGGGCGGGTGCGCAGGTGCTCATCACCTCCGGTTACCAGGCGACGTACGAAGGGTTCGCGCGGCGGGGGATCGGCCGGGACCGGGCGACGGAGCTCTTCGCCTCCAGCGTGGAGCTGGCCCGGCGGGCCGGTGCGGCGGCGGACCGGGAGGTCTGGGTCGCCGGCTCCGTCGGCCCGTACGGGGCGATGCTCGCGGACGGCAGCGAGTACCGCGGGCGGTACGGGCTCTCGGTGCGCGAGCTGGAGCGCTTCCACCGGCCCCGGATCGAGGCGCTGGCCGCCGCCGGCCCCGATGTGCTGGCGCTGGAGACGGTGCCGGACACCGATGAGGCCGAGGCGCTGCTGCGGGTGGTCGACGACTGCGGGCTGTCGGTCTGGCTCTCGTACAGCGTGGCGGGCGACCGGACCCGGGCGGGGCAGCCGCTGGAGACGGCGTTCGGGCTCGCTGCCGGGCACGACCGGGTGGTGGCCGTGGGGGTGAACTGCTGCGATCCTGCGGACGCGGACCGGGCGGTGGTGACGGCGGCCGAGACGACCGGGAAACCGGTCGTCGTCTACCCGAACAGCGGGGAGCAGTGGGACGCCGAGGGCCGGGGATGGACCGGTGGTGCCACGTTCGACCCTCGCCGGGTACGGGGCTGGCAGGAGGCCGGTGCGCGGCTGGTCGGCGGCTGCTGCCGGGTCGGTCCCGGACCGATCGCGGAGCTGGCCGGGCTGCTGGAGGCCGGGCCGAAGGCGGGGGGAGAAGAACCCCGGACACCCTGAGGGATGTCCCGTAGGTACCACGAAAATGCCTGGTCGGGGGCAGTGATCCAGACCATACTCGGACGTGTGTTCCTGACCATCAGTACGACCGGCACCCCCGAGCGCCCCGCGACCGACCTCGGCTTCCTGCTGCACAAGCATCCCGAGAAGGCGCAGACGTTCTCCACCTCCCACGGCACCGCGCATGTCTTCTATCCCGAGGCATCCGCCGAGCGCTGCACGGCCGCCCTGCTGCTGCAGGTGGATCCCGTGGCGCTCGTGCGCCGGGGCAGGGGCAAGGGCCGCGGCGGAGCTCCCGACGCGGCGCTCGCGCAGTACGTCAACGACCGGCCGTACGCGGCGTCCTCACTGCTCTCCGTCGCGATGAGCACCGTGTTCAAGTCCGCTCTGAACGGCGTGTGCCGGGCCCTGCCCGAGCGCGCGACGGCGCCCCTGCCGCTCAGGATCGAGGTGCCCGCGCTCCCGGCGCGCGGCGGCGCGGAGCTCGTGACGAAGCTCTTCGGTCCGCTCGGCTGGACGAGCGTGGACGCGGTGGCCGTACCGCTGGACGAGCAGTTCCCGGAGTGGGGCGACTCGCGGTACGTACGACTGGTGCTGGAGGGCGAGTTGCGGCTCGCGGACGCGCTGCGGCAGCTGTACGTCCTGCTGCCGGTGCTCGACGACGCCAAGCACTACTGGGTCGCGCCCGACGAGGTGGACAAGCTGCTGCGGGCCGGTGACGGCTGGCTGGCCGACCACCTGGAGCACAAGCTGATCACAAGCCGCTATCTCTCCCGGCGCTGGGGGCTGACCCGGCAGGCGATGGAACGGCTCGAACTGGTACGGCTCGCCGAGCTGGACGACCTGGCGGTGGAGAGCGTCGACAACGCCGTGGACGAGACGACGGACACCGAGGAGAAACCGGTGCCGCTCGCCGAGCAGCGGCGTGAAGCGATCCTGGAGGCGCTGCGGGCCGCCGGGGCGAGCCGGGTGCTGGATCTCGGCTGCGGACAGGGACAGTTGGTGCAGGCGCTGCTGAAGGACGTGCGCTTCACGGAGATCGTCGGCGTCGATGTCTCGATGCGCGCCCTGACCATCGCCTCGCGCCGGCTGAAGCTGGACCGGATGGGCGAGCGGCAGGCCGGCCGCGTCACGCTGCGGCAGGGCTCGCTCACGTACACCGACAAGCGGCTCGGCGGGTATGACGCGGCCGTGCTCAGCGAGGTCGTCGAGCACCTCGACCTGCCGAGGCTGCCCGCGCTGGAGTACGCGGTGTTCGGCTCGGCCCGCCCGCAGACGGTGCTCGTGACGACGCCGAACGTGGAGTACAACGTCCGCTGGGAGAGCCTCCCCGCCGGGCACGTGCGCCACGGCGACCACCGCTTCGAATGGACCAGGGCCGAGTTCCGGGACTGGGCGCGGGACGTCGCGCAGCGGCACGGATACGGGGTCGGCTTCGTGCCGGTGGGACCCGACGACCCCGAGGTGGGGCCGCCCACACAGATGGCCGTGTTCACGAGGACCGCCGAGGACGACACGAAGAAGAAGGAGGCGAAGGCAGCATGACCGACAACGACACCGAGAAGACCACCGACGCGCACCGCACGCTGCCGGTGACCGACCTCTCCCTCGTCGTGCTCATCGGGGCCAGCGGTTCCGGCAAGTCCACGTTCGCGCGCAAGCACTTCAAGCCCACCGAGATCATCTCCTCGGACTTCTGCCGCGGCCTCGTCGCAGACGACGAGAACGACCAGAGCGCGAGCGGTGACGCCTTCGACGTCCTGCACTACATCGCGGGCAAGCGGCTCGCCGCGGGACGGCTGACCGTCGTCGACGCCACCAACGTCCAGGCCGAGAGCCGCAGGCAGCTGGTGCAGCTGGCCCGGACCCACGACGTGCTGCCCATCGCGATCGTCCTCGACCTGCCCGAAGAGGTCTGCCAGGCGCGCAACGCCACCCGCCCCGACCGTGCCGGCATGCCCCGCCACGTCGTCCAGCGCCACCGACGCGAGCTGCGCCGCTCGCTGCGCGGCCTGGAGCGCGAGGGGTTCCGCAAGGTGCACATCCTGCGCACCGAGGAAGAGGTCGACCACGCCGACGTGGTGCTGGAGCGCCGCTACAACGACCTGCGTCATCTCACCGGGCCGTTCGACATCATCGGTGACATCCATGGTTGCAGCTCCGAGCTGGAGACCCTGCTCGGCAAGCTCGGTTACGTCGACGGCGCACACCCCGAAGGGCGCACGGCGGTCTTCGTCGGCGACCTCGTCGACCGCGGCCCCGACAGCCCCGGCGTGCTGCGCCGCGTCATGTCCATGGTGGCGGCGGGCAACGCCCTGTGCGTGCCGGGGAACCACGAGAACAAACTCGGCCGCTACCTCAAGGGCCGCAAGGTCCAGCACACCCATGGGCTCGCCGAGACCATCGAGCAGCTGGACCGCGAGGACGCCAGGGATCCGGCCTTCCGCGAGCAGGTACGGGAGTTCATCGACGGGCTCGTCAGCCACTACGTGCTGGACGAAGGGAAGCTGGTCGTCTGCCACGCCGGGCTGCCCGAGAAGTACCACGGGCGCACTTCCGGACGGGTCCGCTCGCACGCGCTGTACGGGGACACCACCGGCGAGACCGACGAGTTCGGCCTGCCGGTGCGCTACCCGTGGGCGGAGGACTACCGCGGCCGCGCCGCCGTGGTCTACGGCCACACCCCCGTGCCCAGCACCTCCTGGGTCAACAACACGCTCTGCCTGGACACGGGCGCGGTCTTCGGCGGGAAGATGACCGCGCTGCGCTGGCCGGAGCGCGAACTCGTCGACGTACCGGCCGAGAAGGTCTGGTACGAGCCCACGAAGCCACTGGTCACCGAGGCGCCCGGGGGCCGCGAGGGGCGTCCGCTCGACCTGGCCGATGTGCAGGGCCGGCGGATCGTGGAGACCCGGCACATGGGCCGCATCTCGGTGCGCGAGGAGAACGCCGCGGCGGCGCTCGAAGTGATGAGCCGGTTCGCCGTCGACCCGCGGCTGCTCGGCTACCTCCCGCCGACGATGGCGCCCACCGCGACCTCCCACGAGGAGGGCTTCCTGGAGCACCCCGCCGAGGCCTTCGCGCAGTACCGGGCCGACGGGGTCGCCCAGGTCGTGTGCGAGGAGAAGCACATGGGCTCGCGGGCGGTGGCCCTGGTCTGCCGTGACGCGGACGCGGCCCGCGAGCGGTTCGGGGTCGAGGGCCCGACCGGGGCGCTGCACACCCGCACCGGTCGGCCGTTCCTCGACGACGCCGCCCTGACCGAGGTGATCCTCGGCAGGCTGCGCACGGCCGTCGCCGCCGCAGGACTCTGGGAGGAGTGGGACACCGACTGGGTGCTGCTCGACGCCGAGCTGATGCCCTGGTCCCTCAAGGCGGGCGGGCTGCTGCGCTCCCAGTACGCGGCGGTCGGCGCCGCGTCCGGTGCCGTACTCCCCGAGGTCGACGCGGCACTCGCGGCAGCGGCGGCCCGCGGTGTCGACGTCGCCGACCTGGCTGCGCGTCAGCAGGACCGGACGGCCGACGCGGCGGCGTTCACCGACGCCTACCGTCGCTACTGCTGGTCCACCGAGGGCCTGGACGGGGTGCGGATCGCCCCGTTCCAGATCCTCGCCGTGCAGGGCCGCTCGCTGGCCGCCGTACCGCACGACGAGCAGCTGGCCTGGCTCGACCGGCTGGTGGAGCACGACCCCACGGGGCTGCTCCAGGTCACCCGGCGGCTCGTCGTCGACACCGGCGACGAGGCATCGGTCCGCGCCGGCATCGACTGGTGGCTGGAGATGACCGGCCGCGGCGGCGAAGGCATGGTCGTCAAACCCCTTGCCGCACTCGTGCGGGACGAGAAGGGAAGGCTGGTCCAGCCGGGCATCAAGGTGCGCGGCCGGGAGTACCTCCGGATCATCTACGGCCCCGAGTACACGCGTCCGGAAAATCTGGAGCGGCTGCGCTCCAGGTTCCTCGGCCACAAGCGGTCGCTGGCGCTCCGTGAGTACGCGCTCGGCCTCGAGGCCCTGGACCGGCTGGCCGAGGGCGAGCCGCTGTGGCGGGTCCACGAGGCGGTGTTCGCGGTGCTCGCCCTGGAGTCGGAGCCCGTCGACCCGAGGCTCTGACCGCAGCCGGAACGCGCCGGGATGCGATGCCCGACCCGGCATCGCATTCGGTGGCGAACTCGGTGGCGATTCGCCGGGTGAACGGCGCTCCGCGCGGTGAGGATGGAGGCATGGGATTCCATGTCGACTCCGAGGCCGGGCGGCTGCGCCGCGTCATCCTGCACCGCCCCGATCTGGAACTGAAGCGGCTCACCCCCAGCAACAAGGACGCGCTCCTCTTCGACGACGTGCTGTGGGTGCGTCGCGCCCGGCAGGAGCACGACGGCTTCGCGGACGTCCTGCGCGACCGCGGGGTGGAGGTGCACCTCTTCGGCGATCTGCTGCGTGAGTCCCTGGACATCCCGGTGGCCAAGCGGCTCGTCCTCGACCGGGTCTTCGACGAGAAGGAGTACGGCCCGCTCGCCACCGAACACCTGCGGGCCGCCTTCGAGGAGCTGTCCACCGCCGAGCTGGCCGAGGCGCTGGTCGGCGGGATGACGAAGCGGGAGTTCCTGGAACGGCACAGTGAGCCGACATCCGTCCGCTTCCATGTCATGGACCTGGACGACTTCCTGCTCGGTCCGCTGCCCAACCACCTCTTCACCCGGGACACCTCCGCCTGGATATACGACGGGGTGTCCATCAACGCGATGCGCTGGCCGGCCAGGCAGCGCGAGACCGTCCACTTCGAGGCGATCTACCGCCATCACCCCCTCTTCACCGGCTCCGAGGCGGGAGCCTTCCACCACTGGTCCGAGGGGCAGGACGACTATCCGTCCACCATCGAGGGCGGCGACGTCCTGGTCATCGGGAAGGGCGCCGTCCTGATCGGGATGAGCGAGCGCACCACCCCGCAGGCGGTGGAGATGCTGGCCCGCGGACTGTTCGACGCAGGTTCCGCCCGCACGATCGTGGCGCTCGACATGCCCAAGAGGCGGGCGTTCATGCACCTCGACACGGTGATGACGATGGTCGACGGCGATACGTTCACCCAGTACGCGGGGCTGGGCATGCTCCGCTCCTACACCATCGAGCCCGGCAGCGGACCGCGGGAGCTCAAGGTCACCGACCATCCGCCCGAGCACATGCACCGGGCCATCGCGGCGGCGCTGGGGCTGGACTCGATCCGGGTCCTCACGGCCACCCAGGACGTGCACGCGGCCGAGCGCGAGCAGTGGGACGACGGCTGCAATGTGCTGGCCGTCGAGCCGGGTGTCGTCGTCGCGTACGAGCGCAACGCCACCACCAACACGTATCTGCGCAAGCAAGGAATCGAGGTCATAGAGATCCGCGGCAGCGAACTCGGCCGGGGCAGGGGCGGTCCGCGCTGCATGAGCTGCCCGGTGGTCCGCGATGCGGTCTAGTGCCGCGACCGAACGGGGGAACACGGGACCGCGCGGGAGTACGGAAGGCGGCACGGCCGCGCGGGTCTGTATAGCAATGCGCTCTCTCGTATAGACTTCCAGAGAACTGTACGCGCGACCCTCGCCCGACCCAGGAGCAGTCATCATGGCCATAGACCTCGCAGGCCGCCACTTCCTGAAGGAGTTGGACTTCACGGCCGAGGAGCTCCGCGGCCTGATCGACCTGGCCGCCGAGCTCAAAGCAGCCAAGAAGTCGGGTACGGAGGTGCAGCGGCTTCGCGGCAAGAACATCGCGCTGATCTTCGAGAAGACCTCGACCCGCACGCGCTGCGCGTTCGAGGTCGCCGCCGCCGACCAGGGTGCCTCGACCACGTACCTCGACCCCTCGGGCTCGCAGATGGGCCACAAGGAGTCGGTGAAGGACACCGCCCGCGTACTCGGCCGGATGTTCGACGGCATCGAGTACCGCGGTGACAGTCAGGCGGCCGTCGAGGAGCTCGCGGCGTACGGCGGGGTCCCCGTCTTCAACGGGCTCACCGACGACTGGCACCCGACCCAGATGCTCGCCGATGTCCTCACGATGACCGAGCACAGCGACAAGCCGCTGGAGCGGATCGTCTTCGCCTACCTCGGCGACGCCCGCTTCAACATGGGCAACTCGTACCTGGTCACCGGTGCGCTGCTGGGCATGGACGTCCGGATCGTCGCCCCGAAGTCGTACTGGCCGGCCGAGGAGATCGTCGCGCAGGCCCGCAAGCTCGCCGAGGCCAGCGGTGCGACCGTCACCCTCACCGAGGATGTCGCCGAGGGCGTCCGCGGCGCCGACTTCGTCGCCACCGACGTATGGGTCTCCATGGGCGAGCCCAAGGAGGTCTGGGCCGAGCGCATCACGGCGCTCGCGCCGTACGCCGTCACCATGGACGTCCTGGACGCCACCGGGAACGCCGATGTGAAGTTCCTGCACTGCCTCCCGGCCTACCACGACCTCGGCACCAAGGTCGCCCGCGAGATCCATGCCGCCCACGGGCTGACCGAGCTGGAAGTCACCGACGAGGTCTTCGAGTCCGCGCACTCGATCGTCTTCGACGAGGCCGAGAACCGGATGCACACGATCAAGGCCGTCCTGGTGGCGACCCTGGCCGCCGCCTGACGGGTCGCCGTCCAGGTTCTGCATGAACATGCGCCCAATTGGGTGAACATGCAGGCAATTGGTTACAATGGTTCCACTTGGTGGGGTTCGAGCTCGCGGGCTCGAACCCCACCGTCGTGTCTGACGCGTTCCCCTCACGGAGCCGACCGGAGCCCCCCACCAGCTCCGCGCGCACGCCCCCCACATGCTCCACCAGAGAAGAGATCCTCCCCGTGAGTCCGCTCCGCCCGCAGAACCTGTCGCCCCGGCCGGGACTGCGCATCAAGAGCCCCACCCAGCTGGTCGCCGAATCCGGCGCCGACCTGGAGGGGCACGGCCTCAAGCGCACCATGGGGCTGTTCCAGCTCGTGTGCTTCGGCATCGGCGCCATCGTGGGAACCGGCATCTTCGTCGGCCTCTCCGACAGTGTTGCCGAGGCCGGCCCCGCCGTTGTCGTCTCGTTCGTCCTCGCCGCGATCACCTGCATCTTCACCGCGTTCTCCTTCGCGGAGCTGGGCGGCGCGATCCCGGTCTCCGGCAGCTCCTACTCCTTCGCCTACGCCACCCTCGGCGAACGCGTCGCGTTCCTCGTCGGCTGGTGCCTGCTGCTGGAGTACGGCGTCTCGGTCTCCGCGGTCGCGGTCGGCTGGAGCCAGTACGTCAACGAGCTGCTGAACAGCATCGTCGGCTGGCACCTGCCCGCCGCCCTGTCCGCGGGGCCCGCCGACGGCGGCGTGATCAACCTCCCCGCCGTCGTGGTGATCATGATGGCCGCCACCCTGCTGGTGCGCGGCGTCCGGGAGAGTGCGGGCGCCACGGCCGCGATGGTCGTCCTCAAGATCGGCATCCTGATCGCCTTCTGCGCCATCGCATTCACCGCGTTCGAGGCAGGCCACCTCTCGCCGTTCGCCAACCACGGTGTGGCCGGCATCACCTCCGGCGCCTCGCTGGCGTTCTTCTCGTACATCGGCTTCGACGCCATCACCACCGCCGGGGAAGAGGTCAGGAACCCCCGCCGGAACATCCCGATCGCGATCATGATCTGCATCGGCGTCGCCACCCTGCTCTACTGCGCGGTTGCTCTGACCGCCATCGGGGCACTTGGCGCGGACGCCGTCTCCAACAAGCCGGCCGCGCTCTCGGCGATCGTCGACCAGGTCACCGATTCGACTGTCGGCGGCGGCATCGTCGCCTTCGGTGCGGTCGTCGCCATCGCGTCCGTCGTGCTCGCGGTGATGTACGGGCAGACCCGCATCCTGATGTCGATGTCCCGCGACGGCCTGGTCCCGCGGGTCTTCGAACGCGTCTCGCCGCGGACCGCGACGCCCGTCGCCAACACCTGGATCGTCGCCGTCGTCTTTGCCGTTCCGGCGGCCTTCGCATCCCTCAACGCGGTGGTGAACCTGACCACCATCGGCACGCTCGCCATCATGGTGGCGGTCAATATCGCGGTGATCGCGCTGCGCCGCAGCCATCCCGGGCTGAAGCGTTCCTTCCGGGTGCCGCTCTATCCGGCCAGCCCGATCCTGGGCGTCGGCTTCTGTCTCTATCTGATGTACGGGACGGGCTGGGCGACCTGGGTGCAGTTCGCGGTCTTCCTGCTGGTCGGCGCGGCGGTGTACGCCTGCTACGGGCGACGCCGGTCGCGGCTGGCCGGTGCGGACCGGGCCTGAGAGCGCCCGCCGGGAGGGGACAGCTCTTTTAGGGCGTGTGTCGGAAGTCCCGCCTGCCCCGCGACGCCCGGCACGCACGCTCGCTGCGTTGTCGGGGTCGTCCGAGTACGTCCAGTACGAGGACGACCCTCCG
>NZ_JBHVEE010000090.1:0-40811 GCF_042802415.1 Streptomyces sp. NPDC057486
AGGGGCAGATCTTCGTCAAGGGCGAGGTCATCAAGACGGTTCCCGAGTCGAAGATCGTCGAGACGCTCATCGAGGAAGCCCTGAAGATCGCCGAGCAGATGGAGAAGGACGGGATCGCCTCCGGCGAGCCCGAGGTCTCCATCGGCTGAGGCCCAATTCTTGTCCTGTGACCGTGCCCCGTCCGACGAACGATCCGTCGGGCGGGGCACGGTCGTGAGAGACCTCACGGTGGCAGTGCAGGCTGTTGACGGGCATGGGGCGGCGCCTGCCAGCCTCTTTCGGTACAGTGCGGAAATCAGCAGACCGCATGGTGAGGCCCCCTTGTGTTGACGCAGACCACCACCCGGGTCCTCGAACCCAGCGACCTCGGCGCCGCGCTCGCCATCCTCGAGAGCGACCCCGTCGCCAATGCCTTCGTGACGTCCCGGGTCCAGATCGCAGGGCTCGATCCCTGGCGCCTCGGCGGCGAGATGTGGGGCTGGTACGCGGACGGCCGACTGCGTTCGCTCTGCTACTCCGGTGCCAATCTCGTACCCATCTGTGCCACCCCCGAGGCCATCAGGGCGTTCGCCGACCGAGCCCGTCGGGCCGGCCGCCGCTGTTCCTCGATCGTGGGCCCCGCCGAGCCCACCGCCCAGCTCTGGCGGCTGCTCGAGCCGGGCTGGGGTCCCGCCCGCGAGGTCAGGGCCAACCAGCCGCTGATGGTCACCGAGCACCCTGCCGCCGGTGTGACGCCCGACCCACTGGTACGCCGCATCCGCAAGGACGAGATAGAGATCCTGATGCCGGCCTGCGTGGCGATGTTCACCGAGGAGGTAGGCATTTCGCCGCTGGCCGGTGACGGCGGACTCCTCTACCAGGCACGCGTCGCCGAACTCATCGGCACCGGCCGCTCCTTCGCCCGGATCGAGGACGGCAAGGTCGTCTTCAAGGCGGAGATCGGCGCTGCCACCCCGCAGGCCTGCCAGATCCAGGGCGTCTGGGTCGCCCCCGAACACCGCGGCCGCGGCCTCTCCGAGACCGGGATGGCAGCGGTCCTGCGCTATGCACTGGCCGATGTCGCACCGGTCGTGAGCCTGTACGTGAACGACTACAACACCGCGGCCCGCAGGGCATACACGCGGGTCGGCTTCCGTGAGGTCGGCGCGTTCATGAGCGTGCTCTTCTGACCGGGACGAAATGGCCGGAGCGGCACGGCCTCGTCGACATGGGCTTCCGACGCCGCCGTCGGCAGCGCTCCTCTCCGTAGCCGCGAGCACTCCTGGCACGTATCCCCAGCCCGGCGCGGACAGTAGGGTTCGGCGCATGGCAGCTGATTCAGGGGGCGGCGCCCGCACACCCAGCGTTCTGGTCGGGCCGATCGACCTCGCCGCGCGGGTGGACGAGGCGCTTGCCGTGCAGGCCGTCGCCTTCGGTCTCGGTCACGACGAGGTCCAGGTACGTCGCCATATCGTCCTCAGACACCTTGAGCACCCCTGTGCCCGCGCCCTCGGCGCCACCACCGCGACCGGCCGCCTCGTCGGGTTCGTCTACGGCATGCCCAACGAACGCGGCCACTGGTGGTCCACCGTCGTCGAGCCCTATCTGCGGGCCACCGGCTCCGAGGACTGGCTCGACGACTCCTTCGTGATCACCGAACTGCATGTCCATCCGGAGTTCCAGAACCGGGGCATCGGCCGCACCCTGATCACCACCATCACGGACGCCGTCGATCAGCCGCGCTCCATCCTCTCCGCCATCGACACGGAGAGCCCGGCGCGTGGTCTGTATCGCACTCTCGGCTACCGGGACCTGGCCCGGCAGGTGCTGTTTCCCAGCGCTCCCAAGCCGTACGCGGTGATGGGGGCGCCTCTTCCGCTGCGCCGCCGGGACCGGGGCTGAACCAATCGATTTCCGCCCGCCCCCGCCACCCGGCTAACCTCCTGCACATCACCCTTCCGAGCAGGAGTTCATCATGGCCCAGGTCCAGCGCATGTCCCGATTGATGATCAAGACACTGCGCGACGACCCGGCGGACGCCGAGACGCTCAACCACAAGCTGCTCGTCCGGGCCGGTTACGTACGTCGCACCGCGGCCGGTATCTGGACCTGGCTGCCCCTGGGCAAGAAGGTCCTGGAGAACATCACCCGCGTCGTGCGGGAGGAGATGGACGCCATCGGCGGCCAGGAAGTCCTGCTGCCCGCGCTGCTGCCCAAGGAGTCGTACGACGCGAGCGGTCGCTACGACGAGTACGGCGACCTGCTGTTCCGGTTCAAGGACCGCAAGGGCGCCGAGTACCTCCTCGGCCCCACCCACGAAGAGATCTTCACCCAGGTCGTCAAGGATCAGATCACGTCCTACAAGGACCTGCCCGTGATCCTGTACCAGATCCAGACCAAGTACCGCGACGAGGCCCGCCCCCGCGCCGGTGTGCTGCGCGGCCGCGAGTTCCAGATGAAGGACTCCTACTCCTTCGACACCACCGACGAGGGTCTCATCGAGGCCTACCAGCTGCACCGCGCCGCCTACATCCGCATCTTCGAGCGGCTCGGTCTCGACCACCGCATCGTCTCCGCGGTCTCCGGTGCGATGGGCGGCTCGGCGTCCGAGGAGTTCCTGGCACCCGCCCCGGCCGGTGAGGACACCTTCGTCGACTGCCCCGCCTGCGACTACGCGGCCAACACGGAGGCCGTGACCTTCACGGCCACCCCCGCGGACGGCTCGGCACACGGCCCCGTCGAGGAGCTGGACACCCCCGACACCCCGACCATCGAGACGCTCGCGGCGCACCTCGGTGTCCCGGCCTCCGCGACCCTGAAGAACCTCCTGGTCAAGGTCGACGGCGAGATCGTCGCCGTGGGCGTGCCCGGCGACCGCGAGGTCGACCTCGGCAAGCTCGGCGAGCACCTCGCCCCCGCCGTGGTCGAGCTGGTCACCGCAGAGGACTTCGAGGGCCGTCCCGACCTGGTGCGTGGCTATGTCGGCCCGCAGGGTCTGGAGAAGGTCCGCTACATCGCCGACCCGCGCATCGCCCCCGGCACCGCCTGGATCACCGGCGCGAACAAGCCCGGCACCCACGCGAAGAACGTCGTCTGCGGCCGCGACTTCGAGGTCGACGACTACCTCGATGTCGTCGTGGTCGAGGCGGGTGACCCGTGCCCCAGGTGCGGCACAGGCCTCAAGCTGGACCGTGCCATCGAGATCGGCCACATCTTCCAGCTGGGCCGCAAGTTCGCGGACGCGTTCCAGCTCGATGTGCTCGGCCAGAACGGCAAGCCGGTGCGGGTCACCATGGGCTCGTACGGCATCGGCGTCTCCCGCGCCGTTGCCGCTCTCGCCGAGCAGACCGCCGACGCGCAGGGTCTCTGCTGGCCCCGCGAGATCGCCCCGGCCGATGTCCATCTCGTCGCCGCGGGCAAGGCGCTCCAGACCGAGCTGGCCCTCGACGTCGCCGAGAAGCTCGGCGCCGCGGGCGTGCGGGTCCTGGTCGACGACCGTGCGGGCGTCTCGCCCGGTGTGAAGTTCACCGACGCCGAGCTGATCGGGGTCCCGAAGATCCTGGTCGCGGGCCGCCGCTCGGCCGAGGGCGTCCTGGAACTCAAGGACCGCCGTACGGGCGAGCGCGAGGAGCTCACGGTCGACGAGGCGATCGCTCGTCTCGTCGCCCAGGGCTGACACCCGGAATTGCCGCAGGCCCCGTGCTGTCCGACAGCACGGGGGCCTGCGGCCGTTCCGCGAGAGCGGGGCCGGCTCCTACAGCCAGCCCGCGAACTCCAGCGACAGTTCGCCTTCCTGACGACGGCCGACGGTCAGCGCGCGGGTGCCCGACTCCACCGCACGGAACAACGTCCAGCCGTGGAGCCGTTCCCGGTCCACGTCCAGTGAATCCGCGAGCTTGTTGATCCGGCGACGGGCCGTCACGGGGCCGCCCGGGGAGGCGATGAGGTCCTCCACCCGGTCCCGTACCAGCCGCGCCAGGTCGTAGGCACGCTCGCCGACCAGTGGCTCGGGGCCGACCGTCAGCCAGGGCGCCCGTTCCCCCGCCAGCACCTTGCTCTGGCGGAAGTTGCCGTGCAGCAGCAGGACTTCGGGGGAGTGGGCGACGAGCTCCTCCCGCGCGGCCAGGGCCGCGGAGACCAGAGGTTCGAGCGCCGGGTCGGCCGCGGCGGCGGCCCGCATCGGGTCGGTGCGCCGGCCGGTCCGCTCGGCGACCGTCTCGAACGAGTGCCCGTTGGGCGGCTCGACCCACAGCCGTCGTACCGTACCCGCCGCTTCCAGGAGTGCCTTCGCCTCCGGCAATGAGCGCAGCGACACCTCGGGATGCAGCCGTTCCAGCAGCAGTGCCTCGCCGCCGGAGCCGAGAAGTCGGACGGCTCCCCAGCCGTTCCAGTGCGCCAGCGCCGCCTGCTCCAGGTCGGGCGCCGCCCCGGCCGGAGCGATCTTGAGTACGGCCGGGGTGCCGTCGGCGCGGCGCACCAGCAGAACGAGGCTGCTGCGCCCACCGGGGGCAGCCACACGCTCGAGAGCCAGCTCCGGCCCGTTGGCGGACAGCGACTCGTTGATCAGCTCGGGGAGCCGCGCCAGCCAGTCGGCGGCGGCCCTCTCCCCGTGCACTTCGCCGAGCGCTCGCACGAGACGCTGCGGCGGTTCGAAACCCATACGTGCTGTGTTCCCTTTCAGAGCCTTCTTGAGTGCGTCGGACCGGTCCCGGTCTTCGCATCGGTCGCGTCCGTCGGACCGGTCCCGGGCTTCGCGTCAGCCCAGCAGGCCCGCCCGCTCAGGCGGTGCCGTCGGCGGACCGCTCGGTGAGTCCGGGAAAGGTTACGCCGCTGCCCCGCCAGCGGACCGCACGCACCGCGGCCTCCCGCAGTGCGTCTGCGGCCTCTCGCCTGAGCGGCCCCCCGGCAGCCCGTACGAGGTCGGAGTAGACGCCTGCGATCCGGTCCTCCAGCACGGCGGCGAGCTTCACCGCTGCTGCCGAATCCGGCACCGCGAACGGCAGAGCGTACGCGGACTCCGCCGCCACCGGCTCACCGCCCAGGTCACGCACGGTCCGCATCAGTGCGTCGCGCCGGGCCCGGTGCTGGTGGTAGGCGGCCGTGGCCTCCGCCCGGCGGCCGTCGGCGACCCGGCCGCCGACCACCCCGTACCCGTACACCGCCGCGTGCTCGGCGGCGAGCGATGCCTGCGCCGCCTGCAGCGTCTGCGCACTCATGACGAGGTCTCCTTGGCCAGTTCGGTCAACAGATAGGCGTGGGCTGCACCGGCGGCCGCGATCGACGCGAGCAGCCGGGCCAGCTCGGGTGGCGCTGTGAGGAGTGTCGCCGTGTGGGTGTTGGCGGTGCGGCGTTCCGCCGCGGCCAGTTCCTTGACGGCGGTCCTGGCATCGGCGGCGGGAGAACCCGAAACGGTGGGCGAACCCGAGGGGGCGGGCGAACCCGAGACGGCCGGTGCCCGGTCCGCGCCGCGCATCGCAGTCGTGCCCGCGGTTTCGTCGGCACGCGGCCGCGCCGTTCCGTCCGCCGCGGGCGACAGTGCCTCCGTATGGGCCCTTACGGCATCACGCAGCGGTGCGAGCCCGGCCGCGGTCGCCGGATGGGCGGCGACGACCTGCTCGTACTGGGCGAGCAGGGTGCCGCTCGTACGCGCGGCCCTCAATCGCAGAGCGTTCTCCGCCTTCGCCGCCGACTCCCGCGCACCGGCCGGCGCAGAACCCTTTCGGCCCGCGCCGCTGTCGCCGTCCCCACAGCCGGCCAGCGCCGCCCCCAGGGCGATCGCCCCCGTTACGGTGAGCGCATCCCTGCGCGTCGTCCCCGTGCGCCGCACCTGCTTCTCCTTCGGGCGTTGATCTGTCCTGACTGGATCTGTCCTGAAGTGATCACCGCAGGCGAGCGTACCCGCGGCCGACCGGTCGGCGGACGGCAACACCCCTCGGGACCGGATACCCTTTGACCTGACACGCGACGAACCACACAACAGCACACGCGGCCGAGGAGTCACCCGGATGAGCACCACCCAGAGCGAGAGGCTGCGCGGGCTGCTCGAACCGCTCGTCAGCGCCAAGCAGCTGGATCTTGAAGAGATCGAGGTGTCCCGGGCCGGCCGCCGACGTGTGCTGCGCATCGTCGTGGATTCCGACGAGGGCGTGGAGCTCGACGCCTGTGCGGAGCTGAGCCGCGCGATCTCCGAGAAGCTCGACGAGACCGACGCGATGGGTGAGGACGAGTACGTCCTCGAAGTGAGCTCTCCCGGTGCCGACCGTCCGCTGACGGAGCACCGCCACTACGTACGCGCCACCGGCCGCCTGGCCAAGCTGCAGCTGCATGAGGGCGGCGAGCTGGTCGCCCGCATCATCGCCGTCGACGACGAGGGGCTCGACCTCGAAGTGCCGGGCGTCAAGGGTCGCAAGCCCACGTCCCGCCGGGTCCCCTTCGACGGGATCGCCAAGGCGCGCGTGGAGATCGAATTCAACCGCAAGGACAAGAAGGAAGAGGAGGCGTAGCCGTGGACATCGATGTGAAGCTCTTGAGGGGCTTGGCACAGGACAAGGAGATCCCCTTCGACGTGCTCGTCGAGGCGATCGAGTCGGCCCTCCTCATCGCCTACCACCGCACCGACGGGAGCTACCGCCGTGCGCGCGTGGAGCTCAACGAGCGCGGCCATGTGACGGTGTGGGCGAAGGAGGACCCGGCCGACCTCGAAGAGGGCCAGGAGCCGAAGGAGTTCGACGACACCCCGTCCGGCTTCGGCCGGATCGCCGCGACCACCGCCAAGCAGGTCATCCTGCAGCGGCTGCGCGACGCCGAGGACGACAAGACGTTCGGCGAGTACGCGGGCCACGAGGGCGATGTCGTCACCGGTGTCGTCCAGCAGGGCAAGGACCCGAAGAACGTCCTGGTCGACATCGGCAAGCTCGAAGCGATCCTGCCGGTGCAGGAGCAGGTGCCGGGCGAGGACTACACCCACGGGCTGCGGCTGCGTACGTATGTCGTGCGCGTCGCCAAGGGCGTCCGCGGTCCGTCCGTGACCCTCTCCCGGACGCACCCCAATCTGGTCAAGAAGCTCTTCGCGCTGGAGGTCCCGGAGATCGCCGACGGTTCCGTGGAGATCTGCGCGATCGCCCGCGAGGCCGGCCACCGCACCAAGATCGCGGTCCGTTCGACCCGCTCGGGTCTGAATGCCAAGGGCGCCTGCATCGGGCCGATGGGCGGACGCGTACGCAACGTCATGGCCGAGCTGCACGGCGAGAAGATCGACATCGTGGACTGGTCGGACGACCCGGCCGAGATGGTCGCCAATGCGCTGTCGCCCGCCCGGGTGAGCAAGGTCGAGGTCGTGGACCTCGGAGCGCGGTCCGCCCGGGTCACGGTCCCCGACTACCAGCTCTCGCTCGCCATCGGCAAGGAGGGGCAGAACGCCCGCCTCGCCGCCCGCCTCACCGGCTGGCGCATCGACATCCGCCCGGACACCGAGACCGACGCCGAGCGGGACATCGCCGACCGCGAGCGGGCCGAGCGGGTCCGGGACCGGTCCGAGCGGGGCTGAACCGGTACGGGACCGGCGCCGGTCCGAGCAGTGGACCGGCGCCCGTCCGGAGGATGGACCGAAACGGTCCGGAGGCCGGTCGGGCCCGGGTCCGGAGTACGGGACCGAAGCGGTCCCGGGGAATAAATCCACGCGGCATGCCGCTGAGATCACGACAACATCCGTTCGATTTTTGCCCCAAAGGGGTGAGGTCGGTGCGGGGAGGTAGACTTAATCGTGTCTGGCCGGACGCACGCCCGCGCTTGCCCTGAGCGAACCTGTGTGGGATGCCGGGAGCGAGCGGCCAAGAGCGAGCTGCTGCGCATCGTGGTGGATGAGGACGCGTGCGTCCCCGATCCTCGCGGTACGCTGCCCGGCCGGGGTGCATATGTGCACCCCGTCACTGTCTGTCTCGATCTGGCGGTTCGCCGTCGGGCATTCCCTCGGGCCTTCAAGGCCAAGGGGCCGTTCGATTCCGCGGCACTGCAGCGGTATGTCGAGCGGGTGACACCGTAAGAAACTAGAACGGCACGGGACCCCGTGCGGTCAGGTACCTCGCGAGTTGGAAGTAGGTCGAGATTGCGATGAGCACTCGATGAGTACGCGATGAGTACGCCCATGAAGTAGCGACGGTCCGGCGGTAACCCGGACCTAAAAGGAGCGAAGTGGCTAAGGTCCGGGTATACGAACTCGCCAAGGAGTTCGGCGTCGAGAGCAAGGTCGTCATGGCCAAGCTCCAAGAACTCGGTGAATTCGTCCGTTCGGCGTCCTCGACGATCGAGGCGCCGGTTGTACGCAAGTTGACTGACGCACTGCAGGGGCCCGGCGGCAACGCCGGCAAGTCCGCTGCGAAGCCTGGCGCGCCCCGCAAGGCCGCGCCCGTGAAGCCCGCAGCGCCCTCCCCGGCTGCTGCGGCACGTCCCGCTGCCCCGAAGCCCGGCGCCCCGGCCCCCAAGCCGGCCGCGGCCGCGGCTCCCAGCAGCACCCCTTCCGCTGCCGCGCCCTCCGCGCCGTCGGCGGGCCCGCGTCCGGGTCCCAAGCCCGCGCCGAGGCCCGCTCCGGTCACCCCGGTGCCCGCGGCAGAGTTCTCCGCTCCGGCCCCGGCCCAGCCGGCCGCGCCGCAGCAGGCCCCGCGTCCCGCGGGTGCCACCCCCGGTCCTCGCCCCGCCCGTCCGGCCCCGGCCGGCGGTCAGCGTGACGGCGGCCGTGGTGGCGAGCGCGACGGTGGCCGTGGTGGCGACCGTCCGGCCCGTCCCGCAGGCCAGGGCGCCCCGCGCCCCGGCGGCGCCCGTCCGGCCGGTCCCCGTCCGGGCAACAACCCCTTCACCTCCGGTGGCTCGACGGGCATGGCCCGTCCGCAGGCACCCCGCCCCGGTGGCGCCCCGCGTCCCGGTGGCGGCCAGGAGCGTCCCGGCGCCCCGCGTCCGCAGGGCGGCCCCGGTGGCGCCCCGCGTCCGCAGGGCCAGGGCGGTGCCCGTCCGACTCCGGGCGGCATGCCCCGTCCGCAGGCTCCGCGTCCGGGCGGTGCGCCCGGTGGTAACCGTCCGAACCCGGGCATGATGCCGCAGCGTCCCGCTGCCGGCCCGCGTCCCGGTGGTGGCCCCGGCGGTGGCCGTGGTCCCGGTGGCGGCGCAGGCCGTCCCGGCGGCGGTGCAGGTCGTCCCGGCGGCGGCTTCGCCGGTCGTCCGGCCGGTCCCGGTGGCGGTGGCGGCGGCTTCGCCGGTCGTCCCGGCGGCGGCGGTGGCGGTGGCGGCGCAGGCCGTCCCGGTGGTGGCGGCGGCTTCGGCGGTCGTCCCGGCTTCGGCGGTCGTCCCGGCGGCCCCGGTGGCCGTGGTGGCACACAGGGTGCGTTCGGCCGTCCCGGCGGTCCGGCGCGTCGTGGTCGCAAGTCGAAGCGGCAGAGGCGCCAGGAGTACGAGGCCATGCAGGCCCCGTCGGTGGGCGGCGTCATGCTGCCCCGCGGCAACGGGCAGGCTGTCCGTCTGTCGCGCGGTGCCTCCCTCACCGACTTCGCGGAGAAGATCAACGCCAACCCGGCGTCGCTCGTCGCCGTGATGATGAACCTCGGCGAGATGGTCACCGCCACGCAGTCGGTCTCGGACGAGACGCTGAAGCTGCTGGCCGAGGAGATGAACTACGTCCTCGAGATCGTCAGCCCCGAGGAGGAGGACCGCGAGCTGCTCGAGTCCTTCGACATCGAGTTCGGCGAGGACGAGGGCGGCGAAGAGGCTCTGGTCTCGCGTCCGCCGGTCGTGACCGTCATGGGTCACGTCGACCACGGTAAGACCCGACTGCTGGACGCGATCCGCAAGACGAACGTCGTTGCGGGCGAGGCCGGCGGCATCACGCAGCACATCGGTGCGTACCAGGTCTCCTCCGAGGTCAACGGTGAGGACCGCAGGATCACCTTCATCGACACCCCGGGTCACGAGGCGTTCACCGCCATGCGTGCCCGTGGTGCGAAGTCCACCGACATCGCGATCCTCGTGGTGGCGGCGAACGACGGTGTGATGCCCCAGACGATCGAGGCTCTGAACCACGCCAAGGCGGCCGACGTGCCGATCGTGGTCGCGGTCAACAAGATCGACGTCGAGGGTGCCGACCCGACCAAGGTGCGCGGTCAGCTCACCGAGTTCGGGCTGGTGGCCGAGGAGTACGGCGGCGACACGATGTTCGTCGACATCTCCGCCAAGCAGGGCCTCAACATCGAGGCTCTTCTGGAGGCCGTCGTCCTCACCGCCGATGCCTCGCTCGACCTGCGGGCCAACCCGGAGCAGGACGCGCAGGGTATTGCGATCGAGTCCCACCTCGACCGCGGCCGCGGTGCCGTTGCGACCGTCCTGGTCCAGCGAGGCACGCTGCGGGTCGGCGACACGATGGTGGTCGGCGACGCGTACGGCCGAGTCCGCGCGATGCTCGACGACAAGGGCGAGAACGTCGAGGAAGCGGGTCCGTCGACCCCCGTCCTCGTCCTCGGTCTCACCAATGTCCCGGGCGCCGGCGACAACTTCCTGGTCGTCGACGAGGACCGTACGGCCCGTCAGATCGCCGAGAAGCGTGCCGCCCGTGAGCGCAACGCCAACTTCGCCCGCAAGGGTGTCCGGTTCTCCCTGGAGAACCTCGACGAGGCGCTCAAGGCCGGTCTGGTCCAGGAACTCAACCTCATCATCAAGGGCGACGCGTCCGGTTCGGTGGAGGCTCTCGAGTCCTCGCTGCTCCAGCTCGACGTCGGTGACGAGGTCGACATCCGGGTCCTGCACCGCGGTGTGGGTGCGGTCACCGAGTCGGACATCGACCTGGCGACCGGCTCCGACGCCATCGTGATCGGCTTCAACGTGCGTGCCGCAGGGCGTGCGCAGCAGATGGCCGAGCGCGAAGGTGTGGACGTCCGGTACTACTCGGTCATCTACCAGGCGATCGAAGAGATCGAAGCGGCCCTCAAGGGCATGCTCAAGCCGGAGTACGAAGAGGTCGAGCTCGGTACGGCGGAGATCCGCGAGATCTTCCGCTCGTCCAAGCTGGGCAACATCGCCGGTGTGCTGGTCCGGTCCGGCGAGGTCAAGCGCAACACCAAGGCGCGCCTGCTGCGCGATGGCAAGGTCATCGCGGAGAACCTCAACATCTCCGGTCTGCGCCGCTTCAAGGACGACGTCACCGAGATCCGCGAAGGCTTCGAGGGCGGTATCAACCTCGGAAACTTCAACGACATCAAGATCGACGACGTCATCGCGACGTACGAGATGCGCGAGAAGCCGCGAGGCTGACCCGTACCTCAACAGTCGGGGCCGGTCGACGGGTCGTATTTCCGTCGATCGGCCCCGGCCGTTCCGTGTACGGTTCTTGTGTCCCTGCCAAGCGCTGGCAGGGCGCGAACCCGAACCGGCGGGACATCCGGACATCCATGTATGTGGGGACACTGTCCTTCGATCTGCTCCTCGGCGACGTACGGTCGTTGAAGGAGAAACGCTCCATCGTCCGTCCCATCGTCGCCGAGCTCCAGCGCAAGTACGCGGTGAGTGCGGCGGAGACGGGCGGACAGGATCTCCATCGCAGGGCCGAGATCGGTCTTGCCGTGGTCTCCGGGGACACCGGACACCTCACGGACGTACTGGACCGGTGCGAGCGGCTGGTGGCCGCCCGGCCCGAGGTGGAGCTGCTGTCGGTTCGACGGCGGCTGCACAGCGACGAAGACTGAACAACGTCAGAACTGTCAGACGTGAAATCGTCCGACGCGGAAGCGCAGGACGCCGGAAGCGTCGGACCGTAAGCAACCCCCAGAAGGAAGAGTGACGGACCGGTGAGCGACAACGCACGGGCCCGAAAGCTGGCCGATCGCATCCAGGTCGTGGTCGCGGAGACCCTGGACCGGCGTATCAAGGATCCGCGGCTCGGATTCGTGACGATCACGGACGCCCGGGTCACCGGCGACCTGCGGGAGGCCACGGTCTTCTACACGGTCTACGGCGACGACGAGGAGCGGGCGGCCTCCGCTGCGGCGCTGGAGAGCGCCAAGGGCGTGCTCCGCTCCGAGGTCGGCCGGCAGACCGGGGTCCGGTTCACGCCGACCCTGGCCTTCGTCCCCGACGCACTGCCGGACAACGCACGCACCATCGAGGACCTCCTCGACAAGGCGCGGGCCAAGGACGCGCAGGTGCGCGAGGTGTCGACCGGTGCGAAGTACGCGGGCGACGCGGACCCGTACCGCAAGCCGGAGGATGCCGCCGACGAGTCCGACGAGAACGAGGGCTCAGCCTCCGAATGACACAGCAGAACAAGACGCCGGACGGCCTTGTCATCGTCGACAAGCCGTCCGGCTTCACTTCGCACGACGTCGTCGCCAAGATGCGCGGCATCGCCCGCACCCGCCGCGTCGGCCACGCCGGCACGCTGGACCCGATGGCGACGGGCGTTCTCGTGCTCGGCGTCGAGAAGGCCACCAAGCTGCTCGGTCACCTCGCGCTGACCGAGAAGGAGTACCTCGGCACGATCCGCCTCGGCCAGGACACCGTCACGGACGACGCGGAGGGCGAGATCACGTCGTCCACCGACGCGTCGGGCGTCAGGCGTGAGGGCATCGACGTGGGCGTCGCCGCACTGACCGGCGCGATCATGCAGGTGCCGTCCAAGGTCAGCGCCATCAAGATCGACGGAAAGCGTTCGTACGCCCGGGTGCGCGGTGGCGAGGAGTTCGAGATCCCGGCCCGGCCGGTGACCATCTCGTCCTTCAACGTCTACGACGTCCGTGAGGCGGTCGCGGAGGACGGGACGCCGGTCGTCGACCTGGTCGTCTCCGTCGTCTGCTCCTCCGGTACGTACATCCGTGCCCTCGCCCGCGATCTCGGCGCCGGGCTCGGCGTCGGTGGGCATCTGACCGCGCTGCGGCGCACCCGCGTCGGTCCGTACGGTCTCGATGCGGCGCGGACGCTCGATCAGCATCAGGAGAAGCTGACCGTGATGCCGGTCGCGGAGGCCGCCGCCGCAGCGTTCCCGCGCTGGGACGTGGACGAGAAGCGGGCCAGGCTGCTGCTGAACGGTGTGCGGCTGGACATGCCCTCGTACCCGCCGGGGCCGGTCGCGGTCTTCGGGCCCGACGGGACCTTCCTGGTGCTCGTCGAGGAACAGAAGGGCAAGGCCAGGAGCCTTGCCGTCTTCGCCTGACGGGACGGGTTCCGCCGGTCGCAGATCCGGGTCCCCATCGTGGAGCGGGCAGCCCCCCGCGCCCGCTCCACGATCCCCCCTCTGGGGTCTGTCCACCGGAACCCATTGATTCACCTGAAGGGGCAGGCGCTCGGAGTGATTCAGGGGTGCACTCGGGGGCGCTTTTGCTCCGAGCGCTTCTCGCGCCGATCATCGCCGACCTAACGTCGGACCATGGGAAGCGGGGACCGGTCGACGCTGGTACGGATCTGCGATCCGACCGGCCGGCCGCGGGGGACGGGGTTCGTCGCGGACGACCGCGGCACGGTCGTGACCAGTCATGAAGCGGTCGACGGAGTTGCCCGGCTTGTCCTGTACGGAAAAGGTGACCGGAGGCGCTCCGTCGGGGCCGAGGCGATCACCGCGCTCCCGGAGCTGGACCTCGCGCTCGTGCGCACCGGGGGGCTCGACGTGCTCGGCGTGGAGCCGCTGCGGATCGTCCTGCAGGACCGGATCGACCCGGGTACGTACGTACGCACCGCCGCCCATGGGTGGCGCCAGGCGCGGGTGCTGGGCATGGTGCCCGTGACGTACGGCGCGGCCGGCCGTTCCCACCGGGTCGGCGCCGCCCTGGAGTTGGCGCTCGGCACGGACGGCAGCGACGCCCTGCGGCAGCGTGGCGCGGCGATCGGCGGGCCCGTCCTCGATCCGCAGACCGGCGCTGTCATCGCGGTGCTCTGCACCGATCTCACCGCGAGCCAGGCCGAACAGGCCAGGGCGCGCTACGCCCTCCCGTCCGATGCCCTCGCCCCCGGCCACGACCGGCACCCGCTCACCCTGCGGCTGCTCGCCGAGGTACGCAAGGCGCTCCCCGCGGACGTGCCCGGGCAGCCGGACTCGGAGGACGTCTTCGGCGCCCATCTGGACCTGATGTGCCTGCGCATCGCGGTCCGCATCGCCGCGGCGTCCCGCCCGGCCCTCAGGGGCACGGCGGTGCGCCGGCCGGCCGCGCAGGTTGCCGGACGGGTCCACGAGGCCGCACGGCGCTGTCTGGGACCGGGACAGGGGGAACTGGACCGGGCGGCGTTCGAGGAGGTCTTCCCCTGGTGCACGGGCTGGGCCACGGCGGTCCTCGCAGAGGGGCTGCTCGTCCCGGCGGGTGCGGGCTACCGCTTCGCCCACGAGGAGCTGGGGGACCGGGTGCAGGGCGCGCATCTGGACCTGGACGCGGCGCTGCGGGCCCTGGTGCACCGGTGGCACGTGGACGAGCCGGGCCGACAGGTGAGGGTGGCGCAGGAGCGTGTCCCGGCACCCCGGAGCCAGCAGCCGGGCAGTCGCCGGACACTGCCCGGTGCCGAACCGACAGCGCCGGTGGCGTCGCGGGAGCCCCGCACTCTCCCCGTACCGCGCCATCGGATCGGCCCGGTGATCCAGGCACTCCTGCTCCTGGGCCGCCGTCAGGGCTCCGCCGCGCTCGCCCACCGGCTGGCCGATCTGATCGAGGCGATGGACCGGCTGTCGACACGGACGGACGGGGGAGCCGGGGGCCGGGCACCGGCCGGCGGCGCCGAGAGGACCGGTCCGCCGCGCGATGCCTCCTGGTGGGCCGCCCACCTGCTCGCGGCGCTGCTCAGGGTGCCCGACGCAAGGCCGTACCTCGGGGTGGCCCGGCTGCTCACGGGGCGCATCGTCCGACGCGCCGGTGCGCTCGGGGCGTACGGCGAGTTCGGCCCGTGGTTCTGGCTGCGGCTGCGGCTCGAGCAGGGCGCCCACCGGGACCCGATCGTCCTCGACGCGCTGCTCTGCGCGGCGGCCCACGGATCCGACCGGCGTGCCCCGGTCCGTACCCGGGCGCTCGTCCACCGCACCGGGATGCTGCTGGTCCGCACCGCTGAAGGCGCCGCCCGTTTCGACCGTCGGCTGGTCGAATTGGCCCGGGACGTGCCCGGATTTGCGGAACTGGTCACCGGGTGGCTGGCCGATGCCCCGCAGGAGTGGGCGGCGGTCGTCGGCCCCGGTGCGCGGCGGACCGTGGAGGCGGTGTCCACCGCGATGCCGATGCCGATGCAGGCCGCGGGTCGTGGGCATGGCAGTCTTAGACCTGCATAAGAGATACACCCACGTACACAGGTTCGGGCGAGGAGCGGTCAGAGTGCAGCGCTGGCGTGGCTTGGAGGACATCCCCCAGGACTGGGGACGCAGCGTCGTCACCATCGGCTCCTACGACGGGGTGCACCGGGGGCACCAGCTGATCATCGGCAGAGCCGTCGACCGGGCGCGCGAGCTCGGCGTGCCGTCGGTCGTCGTGACCTTCGACCCGCACCCCAGCGAGGTCGTAAGGCCCGGCAGCCACCCGCCGCTGCTCGCCCCGCACCACCGGCGCGCGGAGCTGATGGCCGAGCTGGGCGTGGACGCGCTGCTGATCCTGCCGTTCACCACCGAGTTCTCGAAGCTGGCGCCCGCCGACTTCATCGTGAAGGTGCTGGTCGACAAGTTGCATGCGCAGCTCGTGATCGAGGGCCCCAACTTCCGGTTCGGTCACAGGGCCGCGGGGAACGTGCAGCTGCTCACCGAGTTCGGCGCGACGTACGACTACGGCGTCGAGGTCATCGATCTGGTTCTCAGCGGCGAGGCGGGCGGCGGCGAGCCGTTCTCCTCCACCCTCACTCGCAGGCTCGTTGCCGCGGGCGATGTGGCGGGCGCGGCCGAGGTCCTGGGCCGCCCGCACCGGGTCGAGGGCATCGTCGTCCGCGGCGCGCAGCGTGGCCGCGCACTGGGCTTCCCGACGGCGAACGTGGAGACCCTGCCGCACACCGCGATCCCCGCCGACGGCGTGTACGCGGGCTGGCTGAACGTGGGCGACGAGGCGATGCCCGCCGCGATCTCGGTCGGCACCAACCCGCAGTTCGACGGTACGGAGCGGACGGTCGAGGCGTACGCGATCGACCGCGTCGGCCTTGATCTGTACGGGCTCCATGTGTCCGTCGACTTCCTCGCGTACGTCCGCGGGATGCAGAAGTTCGATTCGATAGACGACCTGCTGGTGGCGATGGCCGCCGATGTGAAGCGGGCCGGCGAACTGACCGCGGTGAACGACCGCGGCTGACCTTCCTCGCGTACGCCTCCGGCCGGGACCGCTGCCCGCGGTCCCGGCCGGAGCCGTCCGGGGCGGGGGCGTCAGACTTCCACGCCCGCCGTCGCGTGCGCCCAGTGGCACGCCACCTGCGTCTCCCCGCTGCCCGCGAGCACCGGAAGATCCTTCGTACGGCAGGCATCCGCCACCCCCGCCCGCTCGGCCTCACCGGAAGCGAGGACCTGACAGCGGGCATGGAACCGGCAGCCGGACGGCACCTTGGTCGGGTCCGGCGGCTCGCCCGTGAGGATCACCGGATCGCCCTCGGCCTCCGGCAGCACGGACAGCAGTGCCCGGGTGTACGGATGCTGGGGAGCTGTGAGGATCTGCTCGACCTCGCCCGTCTCCACGATCCGGCCGAGATACATCACCGCGACCCGGTCGGCGATGTTCCACGCCAGCCCCAGGTCGTGCGTGACCACCAGTGCGGACAGTCCCAGTTCGTCCCTCAGCCGCAGCAGCAGGGCCAGGATCTCACCGCGCACCGAGGCGTCGAGCGAGGCCACGGGTTCGTCGGCAACGATGAGTTCCGGTTCCAGGACGAGGGCGCCCGCGATCACGACGCGCTGGCGCTGACCGCCCGACAGCTCGTGCGGATAGCGCAGGAAGAACCGCTCGGGAGGCCGCAGCCCCGCCCGGGACAGCGCCTCCGCGACCGCCGCCCGTTCATCACCCGCGTACCCGTGGATCCGCAACCCCTCCGCGACCGCGTCGTACACCGTGTGCCGCGGGTTGAGCGAGCCACTGGGGTCCTGCAGCACGAGCTGGACGCGCTTGCGGTACGCCTTGAGGGCACGGCCCGAGTAGGCGAGCGGCTTGCCGCCGAAGGCGACCCGGCCGGACGTCGGAGGGACGAGCCCCAGCAGGGAACGCGCCAGCGTCGTCTTGCCGCACCCGGACTCGCCGACCAGCGCGACGATCTCGCCCGGGCGGATGTCCAGGTCGACACCGTCCACCGCGCGCGCCGTCGCGGCTCCGCGCCGACCGGGGAAGGCGACCTTCAGTTCCTCCGCGCTCAGCAGGGGAGTGGGGGTGGTCATGTTGTGCTCCTTGCTTCCTCGGCACCCTGCCGGGGTGCGGCGCCGGCCGCCCCCTGCTCGACCAGCACACAGGCGGCCCGTCGCAGGGCATCCGACTCCCGCAGCTCCTGGTCCTGCGTGGTGCAGGAGTCCAGCGCCACCGGACAGCGCGGATGGAACGTGCAGCCGGTGGGCAGGGCCGACGGGTCAGGCGGATCGCCGGGCAGCCCTCGGGGCGCGAACCGGGACGCCGGGTCCCCGATGCGCGGGAACGCGCCCGACAGTGCCTTGCTGTACGGATGGTGCGCGTCCTCGTAGACCCGGGACGCGGGGCCCTCCTCCACGACCCGGCCCGCGTACATCACCGCGAGCCGGTCACAGGTGTCCGAGAGCACGGCCAGGTCATGGCTGATCATGATCAGACCCAGGTCCTGTTCGGACACCAGCTGCTCGATCAGGCGCAGGATCTGGGCCTGGATCATCACATCGAGGGCGGTCGTCGGCTCATCGGCGATGATCAGGCCCGGATCGCAGGCGAGCGCCATCGCGATCATCACGCGCTGTCGCTGCCCCCCGGAGAGCTCGTGCGGATAGGAGTCGGCGCGGGAGGCCGGCAGTCCCACCTGCTCCAGGAGTTCGCCGACCTTCTTCCTCGCCCCGGACGGGGTGGCCTTCCTGTGCAGCAGGATCGGCTCGGCGACCTGGTCCCCGATGCGGTGCACGGCGTTCAGCGAATGCATCGCGCCCTGGAACACGATCGAGGCACCTGCCCAGCGCACCGCCCTGACCTGGCCCCACTTCATGGAGAGGACGTCCTCGCCGTTCAGCAGGATCCGGCCGGAGACCTTCGTCCCGGCGGGCAGCAGGCGCAGCAGCGCCAGCGCCAGGGTGGATTTGCCGCAGCCCGACTCCCCGGCGATGCCGAGCTTCTGGCCCGCGTCGACGGTGAGGTTCACGCCGCGGACCGCGCGGGCACCGCCGGCGTACGTGACCGAGAGGTCGCGGACGTCCAGCAGGGGCGCTTTCTGTGTGCTCGGTGTATTCAACGGGCCACCCCCAATCTGGGGTTGAGGACGGACTCGATCGCGCGGCCGCACAGAGTGAACGAGAGGGCCACCAGGGCGATGGCGACACCGGGCGGTGCCAGGTACCACCAGTCGCCCGCGCTCACCGCGCCCGCCTCACGTGCGTCCTGGAGCATGCCGCCCCAGGAGGTGATGGTCGGGTCGCCGAGGCCGAGGAAGGCGAGCGTGGCCTCGGTGAGGATGGCGCTGGAGATCACGAGCGTGGTCTGCGCGAGCACCAGCGGCATCACGTTCGGCAGCACATGGCGGATCATGATGTGCCCGTGCCCGCCGCCCAGCGCGTGGGCGCGCTCGATGTACGGACGTGACTCCACGGCGAGCGTCTGGGCACGGACGAGCCGGGCCGTGGTCGGCCAGGTTGTGACGCCGATCGCGATGATGATCGTCCAGATGGAGCGGTCCATCACGGTGGCGAGCGCGATCGCGAGCACCAGCGTCGGCATCACCAGGAACCAGTCGGTGACCCGCATGAGCACGGTCGAGTACCAGCCGTGGAAGTGGCCCGCGACGATCCCGACGACCGTGCCGATCGCCACGCACAGGAACGCGGCGAGCAGTCCCACGGTGAGCGAGACGCGCGCACCCCACACCAGGAGTGCCAGGACGCTGCGTCCGAACTGGTCGGTACCGAGCGGGAATTCTCCGCTGGGCGACTCGAGTGCGCCGCCCGGTGCGGCGGTGACGCTCTGCGAGTCGGCGCCGGCCAGCGTGGGCGCGAACACGGCGATCAGCGCGATCAGGATGAGCCCGGCCAGCCCCCACAGGCCTCCCCGGTGCGTGCGGTACTCCCGCCAGAAGCGGGCCAGGGACTGGCGCTTGCGGGCCCGGGCCAGGGCGCGCGGGTTCGTGGTCACGCCCGCTTCGTTCTGCACGGGCAATGGTTCGGTCGTCATCGGCCCACCCGGGGATCGAGCAGCGGATACAGCACGTCGGCGAGGGTGTTCGCCAGGATCACCGCAGTGGCGAAGACGAAGAACAGTCCTTGGACGAGAGGGAGGTCGGGAACGCTGAGCCCCTGATAGAAGAGACCGCCGAGACCAGGCCAGGAGAACACCGTCTCGACCAGGATCTGGCCCGCCACGACATGCCCCAGGTTCACGAACATCAGTGTGAATGTCGGCAGCATCGCGTTCGGGACGGCGTGCTTGCGCCGTACGACATCGTCACGGAGCCCCTTTGCGCGGGCCGTCGTCAGATAGTCGCTGCCCATCTCGTCGAGGAGCGAGGAACGCATCACGAGGAGCGTCTGCGCGTAGCCGACCGCGACCAGTGTGATCACGGGAAGCACCAGGTGATGGGCGACATCGACGACGTACGCGAAGCCGGTCTCCCCTCCTGACTCCAGGCCCCCCGTCGGGAACATGCCGGGGATCGGGCCGATGCCCACCGAGAAGACGATGATGAGCAGCAGACCGAGCCAGAACGACGGCACCGAGTAGAGCGTGAGCGCGAAGGCGGTGTTGAAGCGGTCGCTGCGGGACCCGTTGCGCCAGGCCGTACGGGTGCCCAGCCAGATGCCGAGCGCCGTGTAGAGGACGTACGCCGTGCCGGTGAGCAGCAGCGTCGCCGGGAGCGCCTCGGTGATCTTGTCGATGACGGGGGCGTGGAACTGGAACGAGGTACCGAAGTCCCCGGTCAGCGCGTCACCCACGTAACTCGTGAACTGCTTCCAGAGCGGCTGGTCGAGGCCGAACTGGTGTCTGAGCGACTCCAGCTGCTCCGCGGAGACGCGGCGGCCGCCGGTCATCTGCTTCACAGGGTCGCTGGGGATGAGCCGGAATAGGAAGAAGCTGGTGACCAGAACGGCGAACAGTGAGACGACCGCTCCCGCGATCTTGGCCGCCACGTACTGGAGATAGGCCTTGGTGTTGCGCGCCCGTGGGCCGCGGGCGGCCGACGGCCCGGCCGGAGCCGGGCCGCCGGTGTCCGCATCCGCGTTCTGCACGAGCGCCGGAGTGCTGTCAGCTGTCATGGGGAACTCTCGTTACTCGTGCTGCACTTGGAGGGACCGGCAGGGAGGGTGTCGCGAACCCGTGCTGCCGGCCCCTCTCATCCCGTTCGCGTGATTATTCGCGGTCCTCCGCCGTGGTGCGGCGGCGACGCGTGATGAGGAACCCGCCACCGGCGAGCACCACCACGGCGACGACGATGCCGATGACGACACCGGTGGAGTTGCCACCGCTGTCACTGCCCGAACCGCTCTTGCCGTCGGCCGTCGGAACGGCCGACCACCAACTCCAGTACCCATCCTGGCCGTAGATGTTGCCGGCCGCCTCGGGCATGGTGGTGATGGACTTGATCTGGTCCGTCCGGTACGCCTCGACCGCGTTCGGGTACGCGATGATGTTCATGTACCCGGAGTCGTACAACCATGACTCCATCTGCTTCACGGTGTCCGCCCGCTTGACCGGGTCGTACTCGGCGAGCTGCTTCTTGTACAGGTCGTCGTACGTCTTGTCGCAGATGAAGTTGTCCGTGGCGGCGCTCTCCTTGGCCTTGGCGGGCAGGGCGGAGCAGGTGTGGATGCCGAGGACGAAGTCCGGGTCCGGGTTGACGGACCAGCCGTCGAACGCGAGGTCGTACTCACCGGCATACCAGGGCACGGAGACGTCGTCGAGGCAGTCCACCTTCAGCCCGATGCCGAGCTTGCCCCACCACTCCTTGAGGTACTTGCCGATCGCCTTGTCGTTGGGGTCCGTGGCATGGCAGAGGATGCGCAGGTCGAGCGGCTTGCCGTCCTTGCCGACACGCTGGTCGCCCTTGAGCTTGTAGCCCGCCTGGTCGAGCAGCTTGGCCGCCCGGGCCGGGTCGTACGCCAGCGTCTGACTGCCGGACGGCTGCCAGAAATAGTCCCCGTAGCGCGGCGGGATGTACCCCTGGCCCTCGACGGCGTGCCCCTGGAAGACCTTGTCGATGATGGTCTTGCGGTCGACCGAGAGGAAGAGCGCCTGACGCACCTTCTGGTCGAGCAGGGCCTTGTTGCCGTTGCCGAACTTCTTGCCGTCCTTGGTCTGCGCGCCCGGGTTGGTCGCCAGTGCGAAGAAACGGCGGCCCGGCCCCTCGTTGACCTTGATGTTCTTGTCGCCCTTGAGGGACGCGGCCTGGGCGGGCGTCAGCGCGGGGGCACCCGCGACGAAGGACACCTCACCCTTGCGCAGCGCGGCGACCGCGGCGTCCTGGTCCTTGTACGTCTTGAAGACCAGCTCGTCGAACTTGGGCGCACCGCGCCAGAAGTTCTTGTTGGCCTTGAGCTTCACATACTGGTCGACCTTGTAGTCGGTCAGGATGAACGGCCCGTTCCCCACGATGGGGAACTTCGTGTCGTTGTTGAACTTCGAGAAGTCCCCGACCTTCTCCCAGACGTGCTTGGGAACGATCGGTACATCGAGCGCGGCCATGGTGGCCTGCGGTTCCTTGAGCTCGATGACCAGCTTGTCCGGGCTGGGCGCGGTCACCTTCCTGAAGTTGGCGACGAAGCTGCCGTTCGCCGTGGCGGCGCCCTCGTCGGTCATCATCTTGTTGAAGGTCCACGCCGCGTCCTCGGCGGTGGCCTGCTGTCCGTCCGACCACTTGGAGTTGGACCGAATGGTGTACGTCCAGGTCAACTTGTCCGCGGACGGCTCCCACTTGGTGGCGAGCGCGGGGATCGTGTGGTTGTCCTTGGCGTCGTAGTTGGTGAGGAAGTCGTACATGAGCCGGTGGACGCTGGTGCTCATGAGCCGCTGAGCGAGGAACGGGCTCAGTGAGTCGACGCTCTGCGCGACCGCGACAGTCAGTGTCGTCTTGCCGTTGTCGGCGGCCTGTGCCTGCTGGGGCGCGGCGCCGAGGGGCATCCCCGGGACGATCGACCCCGCGGCCAGGGCAAGGGCCGCGGCACCGGAAGCCAGGAGGGTACGCAGACGTGAGCGTGGCTGAGCGGAGGGTGGTGGGACTCTTGTGACCATGGACAGGGACCTCGCGTCATGACTCGCACGGAGAAGGCGGGTTGATCTCTGGTTCGCCAGCTGGTGAAGCGAAGGTTTATCAGCGGTGGTCGAGCCGCGTCAACGGTGTGTCAAATGGCGTGTGGGCTGCAGGAATACGCAGAGGGCCCGCACCGTGGGAACGGTGCGGGCCCTCATTGGTTCAGACCTCTGATGCCTTACTGCTGAGGCGCTGGCGGCAGCTGCGGAGGCTGCTGCTGCCAGCCGTTCTGCTGTCCGCCGGGGCCCGGCTGGGGAGGGTACGGCTGCTGGGGCGGATACGGCTGCCCCGGACCCTGGGGGTGTTGCGGCTGCTGGGGCGGATACGGCTGACCCGGCTGCTGCGGTGCGTACTGCTGCTGACCGGGCATCTGGTGTCCGGGCATCGGCGGGGCGTACTGCGGCGGCGGGTTGCTGCCGTCCGAGGTCCACAGTCCCTGCTGCTGCTGGGCGCGCGCGAAGTCCTCGGCCACCATCGCGGAGAGGTTGAAGTACGCCTCACGCGTCTTCGGACGCATCATGTCGAGATCGACCTCGGCACCGGCCGACAGATGCTCGTCGAACGGGACGACGACCACGCCCCGGCAGCGCGTCTCGAAGTGTTGCACGATGTCATCGACCTTGATCATCTTGCCGGTCTCCCGGACCCCGGAGATGACGGTGATGGACCGTTGCACCAGATCCGCGTACCCGTGCGCCGAGAGCCAGTCCAGTGTGGTGGAGGCGCTGGACGCGCCGTCGACCGACGGGGTCGAGATGATGATCAGCTGATCAGCGAGGTCCAGCACGCCACGCATCGCGCTGTAGAGCAGACCGGTGCCCGAGTCGGTGAGGATGATCGGGTACTGCCGGCCGAGGACGTCGATCGCGCGCCGGTAGTCCTCGTCGTTGAAGGTCGTCGAGACCGCCGGGTCCACGTCGTTGGCGATGATCTCCAGGCCGGACGGCGCCTGCGAGGTGAAGCGGCGGATGTCCATGTACGAGTTGAGGTACGGGATCGCCTGGACCAGGTCACGGATGGTCGCCCCGGTCTCGCGGCGCACCCGGCGGCCGAGCGTACCGGCATCCGGGTTGGCGTCGATGGCGAGGATCTTGTCCTGCCGCTCGGTGGCCAGCGTCGCGCCGAGCGCGGTGGTCGTCGTGGTCTTCCCGACACCGCCCTTGAGGCTGATGACCGCGATCCGGTAGCAGGACAGCACGGGGGTACGGATCAGGTCGAGCTTGCGCTGCCGCTCGATCTCCTCCTTCTTGCTGCCCAGCTTGAAGCGGGATGCAGCGGACGGTGCGCGGCTGCTCTTCGCCTTCTGCTTGCCCCGGACCAGACGGTCGGAGGAGAGCTCCACGGCCGCCGTGTAGCCGAGCGGAGCACCCGGTACGGACCGCTCGCGCTGGTCATGCGTGACCGCCGTCGGCCAGGCCGCCCCGGTCCGCGGATCCACGGGTGTTCCCTGCGGCGGCTGCTGTTGCTGCGGCGGCTGCTGCTGGTGGGAGGGCGGCTGCGGGGCGACCGGCGTGGGCAGGTGGGGAGCACCCTGAACCGGCGGCTGGGGTGCCTGGGGCGCCTGGGGCGGCTGGAGCGCCTGGTGGGGCTGGGGCGCCTGGGGGAATCCGTAACCGCTCTGTGCTGCTTCCTGCCGTGCGGGCCACTGGGGTGCCTGGGGCGCCTGGGGGAATCCGTAACTGCCCTGCTGCGCTGGTGCTCCCTGAGCCGGCGGCTGCGGTGCGGGCAGCTGGGCGGGCTGCGGGTACTGCGGTGCCTGAGGCGGCTGCGGTGTCTGTGCAGCGTTCGGGAATCCGTAACCACCGGGCGCCTCGCTCGCCGGAGCGGGAGCCGGAGTCGTCGCGGGCCACTGCGGCGCCGGCTGGGGCGCGTTGGGCTGCGGAGTGGCGGGCTGGAAGGAGGGCGGCAGCGGCGGCAGGCCGCCTTGCGCGGGCGGCGCCGGGGCCCACGGCGTCGGGGCGGCGGGCGGCGTGGCGTCCTGAGGTGCCGGAGCCGGAGCGGCAGCAGCGGGCACGGAGTCGGCGGGTGTGTCGGACGGAGCGTCGGCGCCGTCATCCGGAGCGTCCTCGGCAACGGAGTCCGTACCGTTGTCGGCCTCCGCGTCCGAAGGCTGTGCGGCATCGGCCCGGCCGGGCTGATCGGGCTGCTCGGACCGGACGGAATCCGACGGTACGGAATCGGCGCCGCCCGTCACGTCCGTGTCCGTACCGACGGGGCCGTCACCGGAGGCTTCGGAGCCGGCACCGGAACCGACCCGCACCCCGTCCGCAGCCGCCAGTGCAGCTGCCTCCCGCTCCGCGATCTCGCGCTTCAGCGCGGCAGGTGAGAACCGCATGGTCGCGCCGCTCTCCACATCACCACCTCCGAACGGATCCGGCGCACCGTTCCCCGCGCCCTCCGCAGGGGAGGGCGAAGGAGCTGCGGCGGAAGCGACAGGAGGCGTCTGACCCACAGGGGCCACAGGGGCCACAGGGGCCACGGGGGCCGCAGGCGGAGCGGGCGCAGGCGCGGGCGGCGCCGGGGTCCAGTCGGGTTCGAAGCCGCCCCCGGCCGGCAGGCCGGGCGCGGACACAGGCGCCCCGCTGGGCGGCGGAGGTGGCGCCAGGTGCGTTCCGGCCCCGCCCGACGAGTCCCCCGACGCGTTCTGCGTGTACCAGGCGGGCGGGGTGTAGTCGATGGTGAACTCACCCGTCATCTCGGCGGGCTCCGCGTCGGACGACTCGTCGACGGGCCTGCTCCAGCCCCCTCGGATTTCGTCCCGATCGCTGTTCACTTTGCCTCCTGGTGTGGTCGAGCACCCTTGTGCCGTGGTGGGTGGGGGCGGCCGTTCCCGTATTCCGAACCGCCCGGCTCTCCCCCTCGGGGCGCGCATTGCCTGCCCGCAGGTCTTCTGCCGCGCCCGGACCCACCCTAATCGTCATCGGGCCCGCTCCGGCAGGCCGTAGGGCACCGTAAGGGCTGTCCCGTGCATCACTCACTGCCCTCAAGTGAACCGAGTGCGGCGGATTGTGAACGGCGAAGCGGTCAAACTTGTACATCTGCGTACGGAATTCCAAACTTTCCGTACGCTCAGTCCATCCGGCGCGCACTGCCCAGCAGTCCGCTCTCGGCATCGGTCGCCCGAGTCGTCACGAACTGCCGATCCCCCTTCCCGCACCAGAGGGTGACCCCGTCCGCCAGGGTCGACAGTGCCTGCGTCTCGGTCGCCGACAGGTGCGCGATTCGCCCGAACTGCGCTGCTTCATCGGGAGACACCCGCTGAATCCCCACCAGGGACGACTTCTCGATCAGCCGGGGCGCCACGGGACTCAGATACGGAAGCAGCGTCAGCACCGACTGCCAGGGACCGGCCGCCACGCGCCCGCGCGGCGGCCGCATGCCGCAGTCCCGCACCACGACCACCGGACTGCCGGCCGAGGCGCCCTGCGGCGGCACCCGCCCCACGTCGTGCAGCGAGATGCACGGCCGGCCGCCGCCGGCCGCCTGCGCGAGAGTCGTCCAGGCGTGGGCGCGACCGGTCTCCACCGCGATCCGGGCGCCGGTCGCCGCCGCCCGCAGCGCCAGCACCTGTGCCGTCCAAAGCCCGCCGATCAGCGTGACGTCGTACGGGGTCGGCCGGTTGAGGCCCAGCACGGCGGGCCGCCCTTCGGCGTCCACGCCGATCACGGTGCCGTCGTCGCCCACCGGAAGGGCCAGTGCTGCCAGTTGGTCGACGGAGACCGTGTGCCGCCCCCGTCGCGGTCCGATCAGCCCGAAGCCCAGCCGGGTGCGAGCACGGGTGGAGGACGACATCACCGCGTACCCCCGAGCGGCAGTGTGGCGAGCATGCCGGGCAGCTGCTCGCGGTCGAGCCGAACCAGTGAGGTCTTCACGCCGCGCGCGGTGCGTTCCAACTCGTGTCGTGCGGCCAGCAGTTCCTCGTCGCTGCGTCCGGTGATCCGGACGTGCCCCGCGATCGAGATCTCCTGTCGTGCGGTGTGACTCATCGTCAAACTGAAGGTCGTGGCAAGCGCCGGCATCGAGGTGAGCAGGGCGACCAGCTGAGGCATCGACGCGCCGCCGTTCCCCGCACCGCCCCCGCCGCCGGTGCCGAACTGCGGCCAGCGGCCCACCCAGTAGGTGGTGTGATGCCGGTCGTCGCAGCGCCAGGTCCGGGAGGTCTCCTCGGTGCGCCGTACCGGCGACCCGGTCCGGCTCGCCTGCGCCGTCGCCGTCCGGCTGACGCAGGCCGAGGTCGCGATCGCCGACGTCAACTCCTGCTCGGTCAGCACTGTCGCGCGGAATCCCGCCCCGGTCAGTCGGCTGGCCAGCTGGTCGGCGGCGCGCACCACGCACTTCTGCGCCCCTGTGATGCCGCCGCCGCGCGCCTGAACGGCCTCCGGGCAGAGCTCGGGGTCGAGCTTGAGTGCGATCCAGGTGATCCGGAGCGCGGGCGATCCCGTCTGCGCCTGCAGTGGCGTGTAGTTGCGCGCTGCGATGGACTGTGCGGGCAGATGCGGGGCGGGGGCGGGCTGGGTGTGCTGCACGATCTGCGCCGACTCCAGGCGGATGCCGTCGACGTGGAGCACATCCCCCACGAGCGCCAGGGGCAGCGGCCGCGCGGACCGGTCGGGCCGCAGCGCCGTGGTGTCCGACTCGATCTGCAGGACAGCTGTGACGAACGTACCGTCGCCGATCATGCCGACCGGCCGCCGGTCGCGATCGCTGAACGTGTAGGTACGCAGCGCCGGTTCGCACTCGACGACGGGAGCGATCCCCGGCTCGGTACCCGCGGGCAGCACCAGCGACGCGGCCCTGCGGGTGCGTGCGCGCAGGGCGAGCGCGGTGGCCAGCCACTCCGGCAGCGAACGGCGTCGCCTGCGGACGACGGCGAGCATCACCAGCAGAGCGGCGAACACGGTGGCCGGGATGAGCAGCACGGGTTCGACCACCCACGCGGCGAAGAGCAGCGCGGCCGCGATCTCGATCAACACGAGTTGTTGCAATCGGAACGAACCAATGTGCCCGGGGCATCCGTTCAGCCGCGGCACGGCCTGCCCGCCAGGGCCGTGGGCGCCTCGGTCCGGGACGCCGGAGGCTGCTGTTCCGGTGGTCCGGGGAGGACCGGAGGGCCGGGTGTCACCGGCCGGACGTGCCCGCGTTGCGGAACCCATCATTCCGGCATTCCCCCGTTCATAAGGCCCCCATTCGACCCGATCACCCCTGTCCCGCCGGGGGTTTTGGCGGCTGGATCAGCCTACCCGCCCCGCAGCCGCCCGCCATCGGCAGGCATAGTGGGGGCCGGTCCGGCAGCGAGGTCCGGCAACCGGGGTCCGGCACAGGGGTCGGCGGACGCGAACTCCCGGAGCCGCGCGGGGAGACACGGGAGACAGACGAACTCATGGCATCACGGCGGGATGAGCTCAACGCGTACACCTTTGCGAAGAGACGCACAGTGGCGGCATTCCTTCAACCCTCGCCCACCGGCACCGAGGAGGGCGCCCCGCGCCCGCTGCGCGCCGTCCTGCCGAGCATGGTGGTCGGGGCGCTGCTCCTCGCGGGCTTCGGCGCCTACGGCATGTTCAAGCCCACGGCACCCAAGGACTGGGACAAGCCCTTCGCCAAGGTGATCGTCGGCAAGAAGTCCACCACCCGCTACGTGGTGCTCACCACCGGCAAGGGCAAGAAGAAAAGGACCCTGCTGCATCCCGTACTGAACCTCGCTTCGGCCCGGCTGCTCCTCACCCCGCAGCAGTACGAGGTCATCCAGGTCCCCGACGAGATCCTCGACGCGGGCAAACCGCCGCGCGGACCGATCCTCGGCATCCCGTACGCCCCCGACCGGCTGCCCGAGGCGAAGGACGCGGGCACAGCGAAGCGGTGGGCGGTCTGCGTTCAGCCCGGCGGCAAGGGCAACACCGTGCAGAAGGCCGCCTTCGTCCTCGCCGAACGCGACAACGAGCTGACCGAAGGCCGAAGGCAGCTCAGCGGCGGCCAGGTGCTCTACGTCAAGGGCCAGACCGGCGCCCGCTACCTCGTCGACGCGAGCGGCACCAAGTACCGCATCGACGAGACCGCCGCCGACAACGGCCATCTGACCAGCGCGCTGGTCGGCAGCCGGCCTCCGCAGTCCGTCACCGACGACTGGCTGGCCACACTGCACGACGGCAGTCCGATCGTCTTCCCGCGGATCCCCGGCACGGTCGGCGCGCCCGCACACGTCCAGGGCCGGCTCTCCGCCCAGGAGAACCGGGTCGGCATGGTCCTCAGAACCAGGAACGGCGAAGGCATCGGCCATTACGTCGTGCTCGACGGCAGGATTCAGCCGATCTCCGCGTTCACCGCCTGGCTGCTGATCAACTCCCCGCAGACCGCGGGGCTGAACCTGGACAGCGAGGCACGCGCCGTCGGTCTGCAGGACTTCGTCCCCGACCGCGCGACCTTCGCCGGCCAGGCCGCGCACTGGCCGGCCCGCAAGGCCGAACAGGTGAACTCCGTGGAGGGCGGCAGCGGCGACCGGGACACCATCTGCAGCGTACTGCGCAGGGTGGACGACACGGGCCGTACGACCCTGAGCACCTGGGCGGGCACCTCGTACCCCGCCACTGTCGGCACCGGTGGCACCAGCACGTATGTCACCCCCGGCAGCGGTCTCCTCTATACCCCGGTCCGGGGGGCGCAGACGCGCCCCGACGGATCACTCTTCCTGGTGACCGACACCGGATTGCGGTACGCGGTACAGGCGAATGGCGACAGCGACGCCGCCCGCTCCGACATCGGAGCCGGCGGCCAGCAGAACCAGACGGACGGCCGCCCCGAGCCCAGCCAGGCGCAGATCAGGCTCGGATACGAAAAGGTGGCGCCCGTCCTCGTACCGATCGCCTGGTCCGAGTTCCTGTCCAAGGGGCCCCGGCTCGACACCAACAGCGCCCGTCAGCCCCAGGGCTCGTGACCGGGACAATCGCTCGGAGCCGGTGGAACTCGGGGGAGAGGAAAGAATGTTGTACCGGAAGACGGCCCTGCTGACGGCGTGCGGCGCCGCACTGGCCGCACTCGCGGCGCCGCACGCCGCATACGCCGCCGAAGACGCCCGGGGAACCGGCCGGCCGGCCCTGGACGGCAGCGGCGAATGCACGTTCCCGATGAAGAAGCAGTTCGTCGGCCGCCCCTGGTCGTTGCAGCGGGTCCTCCTCGACGAACTGTGGCAGGACACCAAGGGCAAGGGCGTCCGCGTCGCCGTCATCGACACCGGCGTCGACAACACCAACCCCCAGCTCCAGGACGCCGTCGACGCCTCCGCGGGCGCCGACTACCTGGAGGGCGGCAAGAGCGACGGCACGGTCGACGAGGTCGGCCACGGCACCAAGGTCGCCGGCATCATCGCCGCTCGCCCCCGCAAGGGCACCGGCTTCGTCGGACTCGCCCCCGAGGCCACGATCGTCCCGATCCGCCAGAACGACGAGAAGAACAGTGGCAGGGACACCACGATGGCCACCGCGATCGACCATGCGATCGCCGAAGGGGCCCAGGTCATCAACATCTCCCAGGACACCACGAAGCCCCTGACGCCCGCATCCGCGCTGGGCAGGGCAGTGGCCAGGGCGCTCCACCAGAACATCGTCGTGGTCGCTTCCGCGGGCAACGACGGCATGGACGGCAAGCTGCGGAGCACGTATCCGGCGGCCTTCGAGGGCGTCCTCGCCGTCGCCTCGTCCGACCGCAACAACGAACGCGCCCCCTTCTCCCAGGCCGGTGCGTTCGTCGGCGTCGCCGCACCGGGTGTCGACATCGTCTCCACCGTCCCCGGCTACGGCCAGTGCACCGACAACGGCACCAGCTTCTCCGCTCCGTACGTGGCCGGGGTCGCCGCCCTGATGCGCGCCAAGTACCCGAAATGGACGGCCGCCCAGATCGTCGCCCGGATCGAACAGACCGCTGAACGCTCCGTCAACGGCCATGACGACTTCGTCGGCTGGGGCGTCGTCGACCCGGTCCGTGCACTCTCCGGCGACGACACCCCGCAGGACGCCGCGACCCCGGACGCGGGACCGCCGAAGGCCCAGGCCCCCGACCCGGCACGGCTGTCGATGTCCGAGACCTCGCAGGAGCGCAGCGAGCGGTATGCGACGTACGCAGTGGTCCTGGCGGCCGTGCTGATCTCCGTGGTCGCCGGCATCGCGACCGTCGTCCGAGATCTCCGGCGACGGCGGGGTGTGCAGTGAGCGGAGAGCACACGTTCCGGTGAACTGACTCCACTCTCGGAAAGTGCAGTCGGTGGGAGGCGGTGAAGTGGCTAGGGTAGGAGTCGACTTCACGAATGTGACGGGGGAACGACACGTGGTCGCATCCGGTCCAGGGGCGCGGGGACACCGCCGTACCCCTCCCCGTCCCCGCGCTTCCCCGATTCCGCACCAGGAGTACTCGGGGCTGGAAGAAAGCCTGGCCGCACGATGCGGCCGGGACCGGGAACCGAGAGATTGGACCTCCGGATGACCAACCCTTCAGGCGGTTTCGGACTCGCCGACGATCCGATCACCCAGGCGAAGAACAAGATCATCGAAACCGCGGGAGCGGTGTCCAGGCAGTCCAGGGAGCTGGCCAACATCCTTGAGACGGCTGCCGTCGGATGGACCGGTGTCGGGGCGTCGGGATTCACTTCCGCACAGATCATGATCAACGAGGATCACGACCAGATCCGCCGGATGCTCAACGTCCTTCTGAACGCGGTGGGCGAGACCAAGAACCTCAGCAACGCCAACGACGAAGAGGTCCGTGCGGCCTTCGGCGCGGTCAAGGGGCAGGCGTCGCCCGTCAACACCTCCGGGCTGAACGGCGTCTGAACCACGCCGCAGCCGCCTTCCGCACACCAGCCGAGCACCGAGGAGCAGACAATGACCGGACATGACTCGAACACCAAGGTCAGGTACGAGAGCGTCCAGGAGATGGCGAACCGCATCCGTGCGGTCTCGAAGAACATCGTCAAGGACCTGCAGGAGATGAACGCCGCGCTGAAGGTCGTCACCGACACCTGGGACGGCGAGGCCCACCGGGAGTATGTGGCCCTCCAGCACAAGTACAGGGGCAGGGCCGATGACATGAAGGACCGGCTGGAGGAGGTCGCGAAGATCATCGAGAACGGCAAGGACCACTACCGCGCCACTGACCTCAAGTCCTCGCGCGCGTTCACCGAGGCGTACTGACCGCGCACCACACACGGAGAAGGGGCACACCCACCGGAGCAGCCCCTTCCCCTGTCCGTACGGAGTCCTAGGTCAGGTCGAATTCGCCGTCCCGCGCGCCCAGGACGAAGGCCCGCCACTCGGCCTCCGTGTACCGCAGCACCGTCTCCGGATCCAGCGAGGACCGCATCGCCACTGCCCCGCCCGGCAGATGAGCGATCTCGACGCGCTCCTCAACGTCTTCCGTACCGGGGGCACTCAGCCACTCCACCCCCGAGATGTCGAGTGCGTACAGCTCGTCCTTCTCCGCTTGTGTGCCCATCAGGTGCCTTCCCTCTCCCACGGCGGTACGTTGCGTCGCCCGCGTGCAGACTATCGCCGCTCCCACGCCCCACCGGCCGGTATGGACAGCCTCCGTACCGCAGTGCTAGTGCCTTGACCGGCAAAGCTTGCCGGGAGGGGCACTGGTGCTGCGACCGGCCTGCACGCAACCTCACCGGAGCACGCGTGCGAACCGGGTGCGGTTGCCCGCGGCGTGGCCCCCGTCGCTTCAGCGCAGCTCCGGCAGCCGTCCGATCTGCACCAGCGGGTTCCCCCGCCGCCGCGAGGCGAAGCAACCGCGTCCCGGTGGCATCGCATGCCCGCGCACCGAACCGATCAGATCGCCCTCGGACGGATCGCCGGACAGCACCACGCCCTGCGCCCCCAGCTCCTTGATGCGCTGCATGAACGACTCGTACATCGCCCGCGACGCCCCGGCCGAGTTGCGCGCGATGACGAACCGGACACCCGTGTCCCGTGCGAAAGGCAGATACTCCGCCAGCGGGGCCAGCGGATTGCCCGCGTTCGTCGCCACCAGGTCGTAGTCGTCGACGATGACGAAGATCTGCGGCCCGGTCCACCAGCTGCGGTCGCGCAACTGCTGCGGCGTGACATCCGTCGGCGGCTGCCGCCGAGCGAACACGCCGGCCAGCGCCTCCATATGCATCTGCATCGAGCTCGCCATCGGCGCGTACTCCAGCAGATGGCTCTCCGGCAACGCACCCAGCAGGGCCCGCCGGTAGTCGCCGACGACGAGCTTCGCCTCGTCCGGGGAGTAGCGCTCCGAGATCTGCTTGGCGATCAGCCGCAGCAGGTTCGTCTTCCCCGATTCGCTCTCGCCGAAGACCAGGAAGAACGGATCCGTCTCGAAATCGACGAACACCGGCTCCAGATCGGTCTCGTCGATCCCGATCGCGATGCCCCGCTGCGGGAACTCGAAGCCCTTCGGCAGCTGGTCGGCAGGCAGCTTGCGCGGCAGCACGCGCACGGCAGGGGCCGCCGACCCCGCCCAGTTCGTCTTCACCGTCTCGACGAACGCCGCCGCACCGTCGGCGAGATCGGCAGCGCTGCTGCTGGAGTCGATACGCGGCAGCGCCCCCATGAAGTGCAGCTTCTCCGGCACCTGACCACGGCCCGGGACGCCCTGCGGCACGTTCACCGCGACCTTGCGGTCGAACTCGGAGTCCATGACATCGCCGAGCCGCAGTTCGAGCCGCCCGAGGATCTGGTCCTTCAGCGCGGCCCGCACCTCCATGTACCGGGCGGCCGTGATGACGACGTGGATGCCGTACCCGAGACCGCGCGCGGCGATGTCCGTGACGACCTGCTCCAGCATCTCGTACTCGGCCCGGAAGCCACCCCAGCCGTCGACGACCAGGAAGACGTCGCCCCAGGCCTCACCGGGGAGTTCGCCGAGGGCCCGTTTGCGCCGGTAGGTGGCGATGGAGTCGATGGAGTGCGCGCGGAAGAGCTCCTCGCGCCTGTTCAGTACGCCGGCGACCTCCGCGACCGTACGCCGTACCCGCTCCGGGTCCAGCCGCGAGGCCACCCCGCCGACATGCGGCAGCTCCGCAAGCGACACCATGCCGCCGCCACCGAAGTCGAGCCCGTAGAACTGCACTTCCCGCGGGGTGTGGGTCAGCGCGAACGACGAGATCAGCGTGCGCACCAGCGTCGACTTGCCGGACTGCGGACCGCCGACGACCAGCATGTGGCCCGCCGCTCCCGAGAAGTCCCGGTGCAGCACCTCGCGCCGCTGCTCGAAGGGCTTGTCGATCAGCCCGAGCGGAACGGTCAGCCCGCCAGGCGTGTACTCCGTCGAGGTGAATCCTCGCTCCGCGGTCGGTGCGAGCCCCGGCAGCAGCTGATCCAGCGTCGGCGCCCGGTCCAGCGGCGGCAGCCACACCTGATGGGCGGGCACCCCCTGACCCTCGAGACGCCGCACGATCACATCGAGCACCGTGTCCGCGAGCGCGTCGTCCTCCGCCCTCGTGCGCGCGGCCACCACATGCGCCGGATCCGGCGCGGCGTACACCACCGGCACCGGCAGCGCGCTGAACACCGCGGGCCGCCGCTCGATCGGCAGCGTCCCCACGGACAGGTCGGGACCACCTGTGCGGTACGTCCCGGACACGTACGCCGCCTTGAACCGGGTCATCTCGTCCGTACCGAACGTGAGATAGCCGGAGCCCGGCACCGACGGCAGGTGATACGCGTCGGGTACCCCCAGCGCCGTACGGGACTCGGCGGCCGAGAAGGTCCGCAGACCGATCCGGTACGAGAGATAGGTGTCGAGCCCGCGCAGCTTGCCCTCCTCCAGACGCTGCGAGGCGAGCAGGAGATGCACACCCAGCGACCGGCCGATGCGGCCGATCTGGATGAACATGTCGATGAAGTCCGGCTTGGCGGTCAGCAGTTCGCTGAACTCGTCGATGACCAGGACCAGAGAGGCCAGCGGCTCCAGAGCCGCTCCCGCCGCGCGCGCCTTCTCGTAGTCGTGGATGTTGGCGTGGTTGCCGGCCGAGCGCAGCAGTTCCTGCCGGCGCTGCAGCTCACCGCGGATCGCGTCACCCATGCGGTCCACGAGCGTCAGATCGTCCGCCAGATTGGTGATGACCGCCGCCACGTGCGGCAGGTGCGACATCCCGGCGAACGTCGCACCGCCCTTGAAGTCCGCCAGCACGAAGTTGAGTGTCTCCGAGGAGTGCGTGACCGCGAGCCCCAGCACCACTGTCCGCAGCAGCTCCGACTTGCCGGACCCCGTCGCCCCGACACACAGCCCGTGCGGACCCATGCCCTCCTGCGCGGCCTCCTTCAGGTCCAGCATCACCGGCCGACCGTCCTCGCCGACCCCGATCGGTACCCGCAGCCGCTCCGAGACCGACCGAGGCCGCCAGGTGCGTGCCACGTCGACCGACCCCGCGTCGCCGAGGTTCAGCAGATCCGTGAAGTCCAGGTTGGCGAGCAGCGGTTCGTCGTCGCCCCCGCCCATCCGCAGGGGCGCCAGCTGCCGGGCCAGCGCCTCCGCCTCCGGGAGCGACATCCCGTCCGGAACACCCTCGTACGCCAGACCCGCCCCCGACTCCAGGCGCAGCAGCCCGGGCCGCACCACCACGGAAAGACCGCCGCGCGGCTCGTCGAGCTCGGCGGACACCAGCTCGACGATCGTCACGCCCTGCAGCCCCTCGGCCGCAGCGAACAGCGAGTCCGGTGGCACCGTCCCACCGTCGAGCACCACTACGACATGCGGCCGGTCCAGAAGCGGCCGGCTCTCCCGGCCGAACCGCGGCCGACCCTCCAGCCTGCTCGCCAACAGCTTTTCCAACTCGTTCAGATCATCGCTGAACAGCCGCTTCGTGCCGGCCCCGTCGATCTGCCCCGGAACCTGGACATGCGGAAGCCACTTCGTCCAGTCCCAGCGCGCCACCGCACCCGGCGCCGCCACCACGGCAACCAGCAGATCCTCGGGGGAGTGCAGCGTCACCAGCTGCGCGACCATCGCGCGCGCCGCCGACTGCGCCGCCTCGGGCTGACCGGAGACCGTCACGTGGTAGAACGCCCGCATCGACACGGCCATCGGCAGCCCGTCCAACGACCCGTGCACCGCGAGGAACCGCTGCATCGCCCCCGCGCACACCGGTTCCAGCTCATCCACCGGAGCCGTGTCCGGAGCGACCAGCGGAGTCGACAGCTGCTGTGCCCCGAGGCCGACCCGCACCTGCCCGAAGTCCTTGTCCCCGACCCGTCGTTCCCACACCCGGCTGCCCTCGGCGACCACCGACCACAACTGCTCGGGGGCGGGCTGCAGATACAGCTGTGCGTCACGCTGGGCGCGTGCGGTCCGACGCACCGCACGCCGCGTCTGCGCCAAGTGTTTGAGGTAGTCGCGCCGCACATCCGCCATTTGCCCCTGCGTACCGCGGCGGTACCGGACCAGCTGCGCGACCACCATTCCGACGGTCGAGACAAGCATCAGAACCCCCATGATCCGCATGAACGGAGGGGCCTGCGGAGAGAAGAAGAAGACCACCGACGACCCCATGCCGAGCACCGGCAGGATCTGCATCAGCATGCCCTCCTGCTGACCGCGCGGCAGCTCGGGAGGGGCCTCCAACGTCAATGCGTCCGTGGGCAGTTCCGGCGGCAGTGACCGCGGAGCTCGCTTCACGACGATCTGGCTCACCGGAACACCAATCCCTCGGAACGGACGGGCGGAAGGCCGACCGGACCGGCGCCGGACCCCCCGTGGCTGGCTCTGCGCGCGAACGTCCCTCCGCGCGACGGCGATCCTACTTGCCGATGACCTTCGTCCCTCCCGGTAGTGTGGCGCGCGCACTGTGCGCAACCGCGAATCAGGGGGACCAGACACGTGAGTACGACTGCAGCGACGGGCTTCTGCCGGGTCACTGTCGTGGCGCCCGACAGCCGTATCGATGTCGCTCTTCCGGTGGACATCGCCGCCGCCGACGTCTACCCGGAGATCCTCCGGCTCACCGGTCAGACCCAGCCGGTCGGTACCCCGGCCGGCTACCACCTCGTACGCCGCGACGGGACCGTCCTCGACGGCGCGCGCACCCTTGCCGCCCAGCAGGTGCTCGACGGTGAACTCCTCAGCCTTCGCCCGTTCGCACAGTCGCTGCCCCCCGCCGTCTTCGACGACGTCTCGGACGCCGTCGCCTCGGCCGTCACCCGCGACCGGCACCTGTGGAGCGACGAACTGCTGCACGGCGCCGGTCTGGTGGGCGGCGTCCTGCTCCTCGTGCTGATGGGTTTCGTCCTCTGGTTCGCCGACCCCCTCCGGCACGACATGCACAGCCTGCCCGGCATCATCGCGGGCTGCGCCGGACTGCTGCTGACCGCGTACGCGGGGGTACGCGCCCGGGTCTACGCGGACCGCGCCACCGCCGTCGCCCTCGGCATCGGCGCCCTGCCCCTCGTGCTCATCGGGGGCTCCGGCATCATCGGCCCGGACGCCGGCCAGGGCAGCGGCCGTCTCCAGTTCCTGCTCGGCTGCGTCGCCGTGCTCATCGCCTCGGTCGTGCTCGTCGCCCTCATTCCCAGCGGCGACGCCCCGTTCGTCGCGACGACCTTCCTCGCCACCGTCGGCACCCTCGCCACCTTCGTGGCGATCCTCACCGAGTCCTCCGCCACCGGGACCGCCGCGGTCTGCGCCCCGGTCGCCCTCGGACTCGTCGCCTTCCTGCCCGGTCTCTCCGCCCGCTTCGCCCGGCTGCCCATCGGCTACGCGTCGCCGCGCACCGCCCCCGCCGGATACGACGACGCCTTCGCCGACCCGAACACCGTCCCCGAGGGCGTCCCCGTCGACGCCGACCGCATCGCGGCCCAGGCCCGCCGGGGTCACGAGATGCTGCTCGGCCTGGTCGGCGGCTGCGCCGCGGTCGTCGTCGGGTCCGCTGCCGTCCTCGGATTCTCCGACAACATCTGGGGACAGTTCCTCGCTCTCGCCACCGGCCTCGCGATGCTGCTGCGCGCCCGTCTCTTCCGCTACACGTCACAGGTGGTCTGCGCTCTGGTGGCGGGCATCGGCGCGATCGCCCTGCTGATCCTCGGCCTCTGCCTGAACCCGCCGGCCGACCTGCTGTACGAGCTGGCCCGCTACGGCGACCGCGGCTCCTTGGACATCCGTACGATCTGGCTCTCCGCCGCCGTGGCCGCAGGCGCCACCTTGCTCACCGCGATCGGCCTGATCATTCCGCGCAAGGGACTCTCCCCGTTCTGGGGCCGCCTCCTCGACCTCGCGGAGGGCGCCCTTCTCCTCTCCCTGGTCCCGCTCTGCCTGGCCGTACTGGACATCTTCGCCAGAGCCAGGGCCCTGACCGGCTAGTGCTGCGACCGGAGAGGTTTGCCCCGGGGCAAGGCCTGCCGGGGGGACACTGGACCAAGCCCGTCCCGTGACCGAGGACACCGTGCGCCGGGGCGCCTCCAGGGGCCACGAACCCCCGGGCAGCCCGGCTCCGTCGGCCTGGTACGCTGTGTGACGGCCGTTTGTGTACGCGCCCCCGGATCATCCTGAGGGCTGCGCTCATCGGACCTTCGCCCCCGAGTAACGGAAGACCCCCTGAGATCAAGACCAGGGGCACTCGCGGGCGCATCGAACATCAAAGAGGAGTACCGCGTGTCGCTCGACGCCGCTACGAAGAAGCAGATCATGTCCGAGTTCGCCACCAAGGAGGGTGACACCGGTTCCCCCGAGGTCCAGGTGGCCATGCTCTCCCGCCGGATCTCGGACCTGACGGAGCACCTCAAGGTCCACAAGCACGACCACCACTCCCGTCGTGGTCTGCTGATCCTGGTTGGTCAGCGTCGCCGCCTCCTGCAGTACCTGGCCAAGAAGGACATCCAGCGCTTCCGTGCCCTGGTCGACCGCCTCGGCATCCGCCGCGGTGCGGCCGGCGGCGCCAAGTAAGACGCCGTGAAGGGAGCGGTTCCCACGACTGAGGGAGCCGCTCCCTTTGCTGTATGCACGGGACGTGTCCGGCTCGCCCGGACGACCGGAATGCCAAGCTGAGCCGATTCTCAGTAACCTGGTCCCAGGACGTCCTACAGACGAGTGAGAAGCAGCCTCCCCGCCGCCGGTCCTCGGTAGTGGCCCCCGGACACTGCAACCCGGGTGCTTCGATCGAAGACCGGCCCGCCGATGGAGGGCTTCTCCGCACCGTCCCCCGCCACACGGGCGTGGGGGCGAGAAGACGATATGTATCGGAGAAAACGCTAGTGGAGAACGAGACCCACTACGCCGAGGCCGTTATCGACAACGGAACCTTCGGCACCCGCACCATCCGCTTCGAGACGGGCCGCCTGGCCAAGCAGGCCGCCGGCTCCGCCGTTGCGTACCTGGACGACGACACCATGGTGCTGTCGGCCACCACCGCGTCGAAGAAGCCCAAGGACCAGCTGGACTTCTTCCCCCTCACGGTCGACGTCGAGGAGCGGCAGTACGCCGCCGGCAAGATCCCCGGCTCCTTCTTCCGCCGCGAGGGCCGCCCCTCCGAGGACGCCATCCTCACCTGCCGCCTGATCGACCGGCCCCTGCGCCCCTCCTTCAAGAAGGGCCTGCGCAACGAGATCCAGATCGTCGAGACGATCATGGCGCTCAACCCCGACCACCTGTACGACGTGGTCGCGATCAACGCCGCCTCCTGCTCCACGCAGCTGGCGGGCCTGCCCTTCTCCGGCCCGATCGGTGGCACCCGTGTCGCCCTGATCAAGGGCCAGTGGGTCGCCTTCCCGACGCACACCGAGCTCGAGGACGCCGTCTTCGACATGGTCGTCGCCGGTCGCGTCCTCGAGGACGGCGACGTCGCGATCATGATGGTCGAGGCCGAGGCCACCGAGAAGACCATCCAGCTCGTCAAGGACGGTGCCGAGGCCCCGACCGAAGAGATCGTCGCCGCCGGTCTCGAGGCCGCGAAGCCGTTCATCAAGGTCCTGTGCAAGGCCCAGTCGGACCTCGCCGCCAAGGCTGCCAAGCCCACCGGCGACTTCCCGGTCTTCCTCGACTACCAGGACGACGTCCTGGAGGCGCTCACCGCCGCCGTCAGCACCGAGCTCGCCAAGGCGCTCACCATCGCCGGCAAGCAGGAGCGCGAGGCGGAGCTGGACCGCATCAAGGAGATCGCCGGCGAGAAGCTGCTCCCGCAGTTCGAGGGCCGCGAGAAGGAGATCTCCGGTGCCTACCGCGCGCTGACCAAGAAGCTGGTCCGCGAGCGCGTCATCAAGGACAAGGTCCGCATCGACGGCCGTGGCGTCACGGACATCCGTACGCTCGCCGCCGAGGTCGAGGCCATCCCGCGCGTGCACGGCTCGGCGCTGTTCGAGCGTGGCGAGACCCAGATCCTGGGCGTCACCACGCTCAACATGCTCCGCATGGAGCAGCAGCTGGACACCCTCTCCCCGGTGACCCGCAAGCGCTACATGCACAACTACAACTTCCCGCCGTACTCCGTCGGTGAGACCGGCCGCGTGGGCTCGCCCAAGCGCCGCGAGATCGGCCACGGTGCGCTCGCCGAGCGCGCCATCGTGCCGGTGCTGCCGTCGCGCGAGGAGTTCCCCTACGCGATCCGTCAGGTCTCCGAGGCGCTGGGCTCCAACGGCTCGACGTCCATGGGCTCGGTCTGCGCCTCCACCATGTCGCTGCTGAACGCAGGTGTGCCGCTCAAGGCCGCCGTCGCCGGTATCGCCATGGGGCTGATCTCCCAGGAGATCGACGGCAAGACCCACTACGTCGCCCTGACCGACATCCTCGGTGCCGAGGACGCGTTCGGTGACATGGACTTCAAGGTCGCCGGTACGAAGCAGTTCGTCACCGCGCTCCAGCTCGACACCAAGCTCGACGGCATCCCCGCCTCGGTCCTGGCCGCCGCGCTGAAGCAGGCCCGTGACGCCCGCCTCCACATCCTCGATGTGATGAACGAGGCCATCGACGTCCCGGACGAGATGTCCCCGAACGCCCCGCGGATCATCACGGTCAAGATCCCGGTGGACAAGATCGGTGAGGTCATCGGCCCCAAGGGCAAGATGATCAACCAGATCCAGGAGGACACCGGCGCCGACATCACGATCGAGGACGACGGCACCATTTACATCGGTGCCCAGCAGGGCTCGCAGGCCGAGGCCGCCCGCGCCACGATCAACGCGATCGCCAACCCGACCATGCCGGAGGTCGGCGAGCGTTACCTGGGTACGGTCGTCAAGACCACCACCTTCGGTGCGTTCGTCTCCCTCATGCCGGGCAAGGACGGCCTGCTGCACATCTCGCAGATCCGCAAGCTCGCCGGTGGCAAGCGTGTGGAGAACGTCGAGGACGTAGTCGCGGTCGGAGCCAAGGTCCAGGTCGAGATCGCCGAGATCGACTCCCGCGGCAAGCTCTCCCTCATCCCCGTGATCGAGGGCGAAGAGGACGAGAAGAAGGACGACGCCGCCAAGTGACGTCCCGTAGTTCCGTGACGACGGCCCGCGCCTCCTCCGAGG
>NZ_JBHVEE010000091.1:0-40662 GCF_042802415.1 Streptomyces sp. NPDC057486
GCCGTCGTCACCCTGATCCTCGGGGTGACGACGGCCGCCTGTACGGGCTCGCCGGAGCCGGCTCCCGGTGGTGGACGAACGACGGGGCCGAGCGCGGGATCCAGTGCCCCGGCATCCCCCGTGTCCCCTCGGCCGAGCGAGCCCGGTCCGTCGGCCTCGACGAGCATCCTCACCGAGGGCGACAGCGGGCGCACCGTGACCCTCGACAGGGGTGGAACGGTGCAGCTGCGGCTCTCCGGCCGATGGCGCTGGGAGGCTCCCTCGGTCGACGGCGACAGCATTGTGCTCGTACGGGTCGACTACGAATCCGATCCCGGCTTCCGTGCTTGGGAGGTGCGCGCGGTCCACCCGGGCGACGCCGACATCCGGGCCGAAGGACGGCCGGGGCCCAGGCTCTTCCGCATGACCGTGCACGTCGACGGCTGACCACGGGAACCGCGCGTTTCTGTAGTAGGCGTGCGCGATGCGTTGACGGAAGGACTGATCGACCCTACGGCCCCGTTCGAAGATGCGGGCGTCATCCGGGTGGACCGGTCCTGGCCGTTTCCCCCACGCCTGGGCCGGGTTCGCCGGATCGGCTGCCGACCGGTGGGTCTGATTCGTGCGCAACCCCGTGGGACCTGCCGCGCATCATCGGCGACGGGTCCCACGCATGCATACGGACCCCCGGCCGTCGGTTCGTGTCGTGCATGCCTCCCCGCGGCAGATCATTCGCCACGCGGTGCGGCGGGAAACGTGGTTGAGGGTCCTTCCTCGCGAGCACGGGCAACGTACCTGGCCCCTTGATCTGCCGCCGCGGAAACCCAGGGGCTGAAGACCCAGTCGGGTACCGGGGGCGAGCCGCCCTGAGTGCAGAGGGATGAAGTCCCTTACCACCCCTGCAGGGTGGACTTTCGGTCAGGGCTCCGACATTCTGTGCGAACCTTGATCGCGGTTCGGCGTCGATCCGCGAGTCTGTCCGCGAGTCCGTCCTTCGTGAGCAAGGGGATCTCTCATGAGCTCGTCCCGCCTGCCCTCCCGCCGGATCGCCGTGATCTGCGCGGCCGTCGCGCTTGCACTCCCGCTCAGTGCCTGTAGTAGCAGCAGTGATGGCGCGACCGTCAATGGTGCAAAGCTGATCAAGTCCGGCCAGATAACCACCTGTACGCACCTGCCGTACGCACCCTTCCAGTCCGAGAAGGACGGAAAGGTGGTCGGTTTCGATGTCTCGATGATTGATCTGGTCGCCGAGGACCTGGGTGTCAAGCAGGTCGTCGTGGACAAGTCGTTCGAGACGATCAAGACCGGTGCCGACCTCAATGCCAGTGTCTGTGACGTGGCCGCCGCCGGCATGACGATCACCGACGAGCGCAAGCAGAATCTGGACTTCTCCGTCCCGTATTTCGATGCCACCCAGGCCCTGTTGGCGCGCAAGGGCGTCAAGGCGGCGACTGTCGAGGACATCACCGAGCAGAAGCTCAAGCTCGGTTCCCAGTCCTCCACCACCGGCGAGGACTTCGCCCGTGCGCATGGCGCCGACCCTCAGTCCTTCGAGAGCTCCGATGCCGAGCTCAACGGACTGCGTACCGGCCAGGTCGATCTCATCGTGCAGGACTATCCGGTCGTGCAGAACTGGCTCAAGGACCCCGCCAACTCTGCCAAGTTCGAGATCGTGGGCAATCTCGACACCGGTGAGCAGTACGGCTTCGCGGTCCGCAAGGGTGGCAACCCCAAGCTTCTCGCGGCGATCGACCAGGCCATCAAGGACTCGAAGTCCGACGGCACGTACAAGAAGCTGTACGAGCAGTGGATCGGGCCCATGCCGAAGGGTGCCGACGCCCAGTGACCACCCTGATCAACGGTAAGGACCAGGAGGAGACGGCTGCGCGGCCCCGGATGTCGCCACGCCGCCGTCGCCGTATCTCCCACGGGGTGCAGTACGCCGTCTTCGTGGTCGCCGTGGTGGTCGTGGGCGCGCTCGCCGACTGGCAGCAGCTCCAGGAGCAGTTTCTGGACCTGTCGGTCGCCCGGCGGCTCTTCCCCGAACTCATCACGGTCGCGTTGCTGAACACCGTGGTGTACACGCTGACCGGCTTCGGCGTCGGACTCGTACTGGGCCTCGTGGTGGCCCTGATGCGGCTGTCGTCCGTTGCGCCGTACCGCTGGCTCGCGATGGCATACATCGAGTTCTTCCGCGGTCTGCCCGCCCTGCTGATCTTCATCTTCGTCGGGGTGGGCGTCCCGCTGGCCTTCCCGGGGATCGTCTTCCCCGGAGAAACGTACGGGCAGGTCGCCTGCGCCCTCGGCCTGGTCTCCGCCGCGTACATGGCGGAGACCATCCGGGCGGGGATCCAGGCCGTACCGCGCGGCCAGCTGGAGGCGGCGCGCACGCTGGGCATGTCGCACGCCACCGCGATGCGGTCGATCGTGATCCCTCAGGCCTTCCGGATCATCGTGCCGCCGCTCACCAACGAAATGGTCCTGCTCTTCAAGGACTCCTCGCTGGTGCTCTTCCTGGGTGTCACCCTTCAGCAGCGTGAACTCACCAAGTTCGGGCGTGACTTGGCCAGTACGACGGCCAACACCACCCCCATTTTCGTTGCGGGCCTGTGCTACCTCCTGGTCACTGTCCCGCTCGGCTATCTCGTACGGCGCCTCGAGGCCCGTCATGCACAGGCGAGGTGATCACCGGATGGCGGACATGACTGCGGCGATCGAGATCCAGGGGCTGCACAAGTCGTTCGGCAACGTCGAAGTGCTGCGGGGCATCGACTTCACGGTCGCGCCCGGCGAGGTCGTATGCGTCGTGGGCCCCTCGGGGTCGGGGAAGTCGACCCTGCTGCGCTGTGTGAATCTGCTGGAGGAGCCGACCAGCGGCACGGTCACCGTCGGCGGTGTCGACATGACCGATCCGGACATCGATCTGGACGCGATGCGCCGACGCATCGGCATGGTCTTCCAGCAGTTCAACCTCTTTCCTCATCTGAACGTCCTGGACAACCTGACGATTGCTCAGCGTCGGGTTCTCGGACGCGGCAGGGAGGAAGCCGGCCGCGTCGCCCGGGAGAACCTCGCCAAAGTCGGCCTGGCCGACCGCGAGGACAGCTTCCCCTCCCAGCTCTCCGGTGGCCAGCAGCAGCGTGTGGCCATCGCGCGGGCCCTGTCGATGGGGCCGGGGCTGATGCTCTTCGACGAGCCGACCAGTGCGCTCGACCCCGAACTGGTCGGCGACGTGCTGGGGGTCATGCGCACCCTGGCCGACGAAGGCATGACGATGATGGTCGTCACCCACGAGATGGGCTTCGCCCGCGACGTCGCCGACCGCGTGGTCTTCATGGACGGCGGCCGAGTGGTGGAGGAGGGCGCCCCGGAGGATGTACTGGCCCGGCCGGATCACCCCCGGACCAAGGCCTTCCTCGCCCGGGTCCTGCATCCGGACGCCGTGCAGCCCGAGGCCTGACATATCGGTACGGGTCCGCCGCTGGAGCCGCGGCTCACCGTCTCGTCACGGACAGGGGGGCGAGCCGCGGAAGGTGGGACTGCAGCCGCGCCGGACAACGGCGAGCGGCAGTGATCGCGGGTTGCCTCGCTCCGGACAGTGAGCCTGCCCGTACGCAGGTCCCGGCTCCAGGACACGTCAGGATCCCTGCCGGACATGTGTCAGGGGCCGTCCGGAGACGGCCCCTGACACTGTCTGGTGATTACTGCTCGCTGCTTACCAGCTCGACCGTGAAGCCGTGGCCCGTGGAGACGGACGGCGTCTTGATCTCAGTGATCCCGGTTGCGGGGTCCGTGTACCAGCCGGACTCGGCCGAGGCGAACGCCGTCGCGGATTTCAGGTGCTGGAGGCGGCCGTCGTCCATGACCACCTGCGACGGTGCGTCCTTGCCGTGCACGGTGAACCGGTACGCCCGGGTGGCCGGCTTCCCCTGGTAACTTCCCACGCTCGCACCGACCTTGATGAGGGTGCTCGCCTCTCCGTCGGTGGGCGCCTGCACGCGTACGCGTTGCGTCGCCGAGGCGCCCTCGGCGAACTTGCGGGTCACGCCGTCGTCCTCGTACAGCGTGTACGTGCTGGTGCCCTGCGGGTACAGGTCGTAGTCCAGCTCGCTCCGGTCCCGGGTCTGCCAGGACGTCGTGCCCTTCGGCCACATCGGCACGATGGAGCCGCCCTTGACGAACAGGGGCAGGGTGTCGATCGGGGCGTGGTAGCCGTTGACCGTGGTCGGGCCCTGGTAGGTCCGGCCCGTCCAGTAGTCGGTCCAGGTGCCCTTGGGCAGGTAGATGCCGTTACGGGTGTCGGAGTCCTCGTAGACCGGAGCGACCAGGAAGTCGGAGCCCGCCAGGTACTCGTACTTGGCGTTCGCGCCCAGGGTCTCGGGGTCGTCCGGATACTCCAGCCACAGCGGGCGGACCGAGCCCACGCCGGTCTTCGCGGCCTCGGCGGACAGGGTGTAGAGGTACGGCAGCAGGCGCTCCCGCAGTTGGAGGTACTTGCGGTTGATGGAGGTGTACGGTTCGCCGTCCACCCACGGCTGCTGGTTGATCTTCTTCTTGGTCGTCAGGTCCGTCGCCCAGCCGTCCATCGTCATCAGGGCCGGGAGGAACGACTTGGCCTGGAGGTCGCGGGCGTACATCTTGGCGTCGTGGCGGTAGATGCTGCCGACATCACCGGTGTTGTAGGCGATGCCGGACATGGTGGCCCCGGCGTACGTCGGGATCTGCCAGCGGACGAAGTCCCAGGACAGGGACTGGTCGCCGCTCCACAGCACGCCGCAGCGCTGCGCGCCCGCCCAGGAGACGGGCAGCCAGACGAAGCCGCGGGCGTCGCTGTTCTCCTCGATCCCGGACTTGGCCTTGTCGCAGGCGTCCAGCGCCATGCCGTACCCCTGGCCGACCCAGGCGACGTCGAGCTTCGCGACCCGCTGGCCCGCCTTCACCTGGTCGGCGAGCTTGTCCAGGCCGTTCTGGGTCCACAGGCCCAGCTGGGCGTTGTGGTCCTGGAGGCCCTTGGCGGTCTCCGGGAGGTTCTCGTAACCGCAGCCGTAGCCGTCGTTGACGAGCATCCAGCCCAGCGGCATCTGGTTCTGCGTGTAGCCGTCGGCGACCTTCAGAGCGTCCAGGGTGTGGCGCTCGCCCTGGTTGGCGTTGTGCAGGTAGCAGTCGGCGTCACCGGGTTCGAGGCCGTACACCGGCGGCATGAACGGCTTGCCGACCAGGGCGGTGTACTTGCCGATCACCTCCTTCGCGTCCCCGGTGAAGTAGTACGCGTCGAGGCGACGTTCCTGCTGGCCCGTCTGGACCGGGGAGCCGAAGTGGTAGACGCCGGGTGCGAAGGTGTTGCGGTAGACGCCGTAGCCGGCACTGGAGAGGTAGAAGGGCTGGGAGTTGTTGTAACCGCCCTCGTTCCAGTTGGTGTTGTTGGCGACGTACACCGTCTTGTCGCGGTGCGAGAAGCTGCCGTTCTGCTCGCCGCCGCCGAAGAACTGCTCGTCCGCGCCGCGCTCCAGACTCTGCCGCATTCCTCCGGTGGACCAGCGCAGGGGCTTGTCCTCCTGCCAGATCCGGGTCCGGTTGTCGGCCTTGTAGAGACCGAAGCGCAGCGGCTTCTTGTAGACGCGAAGTACGGCGTCGGGGGAGCGGATTCCGTAGTAGTCGCCCTTGTCGAACGTGCTGGTGTGCTTCTGCAGGGCGGGTTGCCTGCGGATGATCTCCGTGCCGGCGGGATCGGTGAACTCCCCGGTGGGCGTGGCCTGGAGACGCAGTTGACCATCGGTCAGGAAGTCGGCCTTCGCCTTGAGCTCTCCCGCCTCGATGGAGTAGCTGCCATTGCTCCCGCCGAAGGAGGTCAGGTTTCCCGAGTCGGTCGTCTCGGGCAGGTACGCCTTGCCGGTGAAGGAGTTGTCGGTGACGTCGTACGGCACGACGATCACGTGGTACGTCCCGTCGGCCCGGGGGATCACCGTGGCCTCGGGGTCGGCCGTGCCCGCGCTGGAGGCGACCTGCTTGCCGGCGGAGTCGTAGATGTACATGTCGAAGTCCTCGGCGGGCTTCTGCCACTCGATGGAGATCGGCACCCCGCCCTCCGGGTTGTCGTCCCAGTAGCCCTCGGGCGTCGACACGGTGAGGTCGAAGCGGTCGCAGACCTTGTTGTCCGGGTCGTCGGCCGCGGACGGACACTCCTTGGGGCCGCCGACGGTCCCCTTGGGGTAGACGGGGCTCTGCCAGGTGACGCTCTTGTGGGCCTCGTCGAGCACGGCGCTCGCGGGGGTCGCCGCGTGGGCGGACTCGGCCGGGGCGCCGAGCAGGGCGGCGGCCAGGGCGGCGACCAGACCCGTCGTGGCCAGGGCGGTCCAGCGGGACCGGTGTTGAAGTCTTCGCACGGGATGCATCCCTTTCGAACCAAGCACTGGATGTTTGCAAATGCTTGAACATGCGTGAGTTCGCGCAACTTCTCGCGCGAGGATTCACCCTCAGGCGGGTGCATGTCAACGGTCCGGCGGGATGTCGGCTTCGCCGAAAGAGCGGCCTGCCAAGGGAGTTGCGCCACCGATACGCCCGGTTCGCGGCCGCCTCGTGGGGGCGTCACGTACGGCTTGTAGCCGCGCGTCCTGTGCGGCGGATTGCCCGGCGGTCCGCGGGCAGGGCCACCGGTTCGCTCTGCGGCTTCGCGCGGATGCTGCCGAAGCACGGGACGTCGCGCACGCGGGTCATGGCAACGACGGGCTTCGCCCTGGTCAAGGCCCTCGTCGGTGAACTCTCATGTTCCGGCACCAGGCCCGGCCGTTCGTTCGGCGGGGGCCTCCGCCACGCCTGAGGCGTCCCCGATCCAGCCTCGTTCGCGTGCCAGCAGCGCGATCTGGAAGCGGGTTCGCGCGCCGAGGAGTTCGGCGGTCTCACTGATGTGCTTCTGGATCGTCCGTCGGCTCAGCCCCAGGACCCGGGCGATCGCGTCGTCCGTCAGACCCGCGCACATCAGGGAGAGGATGTCCCGCATCCGCCCCGTAGGCCGGCCGTCCGGTTCCGCCGCAGTGATCGGTGGCCGACCGGGGCCGCTGTCCAGCGACACCGGGGTCGCCCGTTCCCAGACGCTTTCGAAGAGCGCGGTGAGCACTTCGAGAAGCGTGGCCGAGTGCACGATGAGCGAACCCGCGGACGGGTCCTCCTGCCGCAGCGGCATGATGCCGGCCGTCACGTCGAACACCACCAGCTTCATCGGGAGCCCGGCCAGCAGCCGCAGTTCCCCGCCCCGGGCTGTTCCGCTCAGGGCGGTGCGCAGCGAAACGGTGTCGGTCATCCCGTCGGCGTCGTACACCGACCGGAGCCGCACTCCGTCGGGCACCGGTACCTCCGGGGGCGGCGCGTCCGAAACAGCTGCGAGGTCAGTCGGCACCGAGGTGCGGTCGAGCACCGCGGACCGGGTGACGTACGGAGGTTTGGCGAGGTGGAGCACCTCGTGCCGACTGGACGCGAGCAGCTGCGCGTAACGTACCCCGACCTGCTCGACGCTCTCCACGACCTCGAACAGGTCGGAGGTGACCCGACGGTGCGACGCCGAGCGGTATGCCTCGTGCAACCGCTCCATGTACAGCTCCGCCCGCGCAAGCTCCTGCCGCTTCTGGGCCAGCAGCGAACCGAGAGTGGAGCGGGGCGGGCCCGCGCTCCAGCGCGTGGGCCGGTCACCGACGCGGATGACCAGGTGCTCGTTCTCCAGTGCCTGCAGGGCGCGTTCGGCGGCTGTCGGAGTGACCCCGAGCGCTTCGGCAACCGCCTCGCTGCTCAGCTCCGGGTGCGTGACCAGGCATTCGAGTACCCGGCCGGCCAGGGGGCCCAGACCGGTCCCGGCCCACGGCAAATCCGACGACACCGCCACAGCTGTCTCTCTTTCGGCGTGCTGGCGAGGCCGATCGTACGCGGCGGAGTCGGCCGGAGGGATTACGTGCGCGTTACATCACTGTACGGCCGGTGCGGAGCCGTTCCGTTCCTGTCTGTTCCTGTTCACATCTGCGCAGTTGCGCGGACCCGCACTCCGGACCTCCTTGCCCGGCGGATTGCGCGCCGGACAGGGTGATCACAAGCCACCGTCGCGACGGTGCGTCGAAACCTGTTCGGACATTCGGTGCCCAGTCGAGACATGCAGGCATGTGGGAGATGTTCATGCCGCAACCCAACTTCGCACCGCTGCGCGGAAGGTGGACCTCACTTCGATCGTCCGAGCCTTCATCGGAACACGCGAGTCGGCGCCGCAACGCCACAAGGGTCATGTCTTCGTCGCATGGCCAAGCGGTAGCACGCCGCCGCACATCTTCACGCCGGAGGCGCACCGAGCCTCCTGTTCCCCACCCCCACCGGCGTCACCACGCGTCCGGACAGAAGGAGTTACAGCAGTGCCGAACAACTCCCGTGACAACAGTGGCATATCGCCTCATGAGCCTCTCTCGCATCGTGGAATCTTCACATATGGGCGCGTCGCGACAACTGCGGCCGTCGCCGTGGCCGCGCTCATCGTCTCGGCCCTCCCCGCCTCGGCCACCGTCGCTGCCCCGGTCGGCACGGATCAACCATCACGGCAGATAGCGGCGGAGCCCCGACCCGGTGCCAGGTCCGTCGCGCTCTCCCCCGCGCAGCGCAGGAAGCTGCTCGAGGCTGCGACCGACGCGCGTGCCACCACCGCCCGTTCACTGAAGCTGGGCGATCGGGAGGAGCTGATACCCAAGGACGTCGTCAAGGACGCCGACGGCACCGTGCACACCCGCTACGAGCGCACCTACGCGGGCCTGCCCGTCATCGGCGGCGACCTGGTGGTCCACGAGCGGGGCGCGGCCCGCACCGTCACCGAGGCGTCGGACGCGGAGGTGTCGGTGCCGACGACCGAGGCCGCCGTCACGGCCGCGACGGCGGGGAAGTCCGCCCTGGCCGCAGCGAAGACCGAGAAGACCCGGGACGCGACCGCGGACGGCTCACCGAAGCTTGTCGTCTGGCTCGGGAACGGAAGGCCCACGCTCGCCTGGCAGTCCGTCGTCGGCGGCGTCCAGGAGGACGGCACCCCGAGCAGCCTGAGCGTGGTGACCGACGCGACGACCGGCAAGCAGCTCCAGAGCGTCGAGCAGATCCGCACCGGCACCGGTCAGAGCCAGTACAGCGGCCAGGTGGAGATCGGCACCGTGCACAACGGCAGCCTCTACGAGCTGACCGACCCCGAGCGCGGCGGCCACAAGACGTACGACCTCACCGGCGTCGGCGGCAACGGCGTCCTCGTCACCGACGAAGACGACATCTGGGGCGACGGAACGACGGCCAGCCGGCAGACCGCGGCTGTGGACGCCGCCTACGGACAGCGGCAGACCTGGGACTTCTACCACGACCGGTTCGGCCGCAACGGCATCGCCGACAACGGTGTCGGGGCCTACTCCCGGGTCCACTACGGCGACGGATACGCCAACGCCTTCTGGGACGACCGGTGTTTCTGCATGACCTACGGCGACGGCCTGAACAACGCCAAGCCGCTGACCGAACTCGACATCGCCGCCCACGAGATGACTCACGGCGTCACCTACGCCACCGCGAACCTGACCTACTCCGGTGAGTCCGGCGGCCTGAACGAGGCCACCAGCGACATCATGGGCACCTCCGTGGAGTTCTTCGTCAACAACTCCACCGACGTGCCCGACTACATGATCGGCGAGCTTGCCGACGTCCGCGGCACGGGCAAGCCGCTGCGCTACATGGACCAGCCCTCCAAGGACGCCTCCGCCAAGGGCACCTCGCAGGACTACTGGACCCCCGAAACGAGGAAGCTCGACCCGCACTTCAGCTCCGGCGTGGCCAACCACTTCTTCTACCTGCTCTCCGAGGGCAGCGGGAAGAAGACCGTCAATGGCATCGCCTACGACAGCCCCACGTACGACGGCCTGCCGGTCGTCGGTCTCGGCCGGCGCGACGCGACCGCCGTCTGGTACCGGGCGCTGACTCTCTACATGACCAGCAGCACCGACTACGCGGGCGCCCGCACCGCCACCCTCCAGGCCGCCGCCGACCTGTTCGGCCAGACCAGCGACGCCTACGAGGCCGTCGGCAACGCCTGGGCGGCCGTCAATGTCGGCGCCCGCTATGTGAACCACATCGCCGTGATCGCCCCCTCCACGCGGAAGTCGGCCGTCGGTCAACCGACCAGCCGTCGGATCGAGGCGACGAGCTCCCGGCCGGGCCGCCTCACGTACTCCGCGGAAGGGCTGCCCCAGGGCCTTTCCATCAACGCCGAAACGGGCCTGATCACCGGCACTCCGAGGAAGGCCGGTGACTTCGCGGCGGCCGTCACCGTCAAGAACTCTCCGACGGTCAAGCGCACGGTGCGATTCGTGTGGACCGTCCTGGCCTCCGGCGGTGACTTCTTCGTCAACCCCGCCCGGTTCGACATCCCCAACTGGAAGTCCATCGAGTCACCACTCATCGTCAGCGGCCGCAAGGGCAACGCCCCCAGTGACCTCAAGGTCACCATCGACCTCCACCACCCGTGGGTCGGCGGTCAGGTGATCAGCCTGGTCAGCGAGAACGGCACGGAGATCCCGGTCAAGAACTGGTACTGGGACACCGGCGAGGGCGAGCTGCACACCACCTACACGGTCGACGCGTCGGCGGTCCCCGCCAACGGCACCTGGAAGCTCCGGGTCCAGGACGACACCCCCGGCATCTTCACCGTCGACCCCGGCTACCTCGACAGCTGGAGCCTCACCTTCTGACCGTTCTTCTCCACCGCACCGCCCACACCCGCCGCGCCCGGTCCACCGGGCGCGGCGGTACGTATTTCTCCCTGCCGGCGACCGGTCGGCGAGGCTGCGGTGATGGGCTTCCCGAGCGCGTTCCGGGGCGACGGGGCCGGGGACCACTGGGCCGTCCGACTGGCTGGGCGGCTGGACGCCGTCGGCCTCCTGAAAGGGGTGTCCGCGCTGCGCCGACCCGTGTGCTCGCGGGCGCGGGCGGCCTATCGTGGGGGTGGGCCGCCCCGCCCCGGCGCCCGTCCGGTATTGCCGTGTCGAAGCGCTTCGACACGTCCTCTGGACACGCTCTGCGAGCGGAGTTACTCTCGCACTGCTGTGCATGTCACAGCAGGGAAGGGGCGCAGTCGAAGCGCTTCGCTCCTTACTTCTGATCTGCTGCCGATCCCTTGTCCGTGCCCCTCGATCCACTGTCGTCCTGTGATGGAGAGCTGAATGGTCACCCTTGCCGAGGTCGCCCAGCACGCCGGAGTGTCCGCGAGCACGGTGAGCTATGTCCTCAGTGGGAAGCGGTCCATCTCCATGTCCACCCGGGAGCGGGTGGAGCGGAGTATTCAGCAGCTCGGGTACCACCCCAACGCCGGGGCCCGCGCCCTCGCGAGCAGCCGGTCCAACATCATCGCGCTCATGGTGCCGCTGCGCACCGACATGTATGTGCCCGTGATGATGGAGATCGCCATCGCCGTCGCCACCACCGCCCGCACCCATGGATATGACGTCCTGCTCCTCACCGGGGAGGAAGGTCCGACGGCGGTGCGCCGGATCGCGGGCAGCTCGCTCGCCGACGCCATGATCCTGATGGATGTGGAACTCCACGACGAGCGGCTGCCGCTGCTCCGCGAGACCGACCGGGCCGCCGTGCTGATCGGCCTGCCCGCCGACACCGACGGACTGACCTGTGTGGACCTCGACTTCGAGGCGACCGGAGCACTCTGTGTGGAGCACCTCGCCGGGCTCGGACACCGCGAGATCGCCGTGATCGGCGAGGCGGCGGCGGTGTACGAGCGGCACACCGGCTTCGCCGAGCGGACGGTGGACGGCGTGCGGGCGAAGGCGCAGGAGGCAGGGGTGCGGGTGCTGCACCGGTCCTGCGAGGGCGGGTACGCGGCGATGGCCCAGACCCTGGCCCGGATCTTCGACGAACGGCCCGGAACCAGCGGGTTCATCGTGCAGAACGAGGCGGCCGTCGAGCCGCTGCTCAATCTGTTGCGGCAGCAGGGAAGGGCGGTGCCCGAGGACGTGTCGGTGGTCGCGATCTGCCCGGAGCAGGTGGCCTCTCAGGCCTCGGTGCGTCTCACCTCGGTCGCCATACCGGCGCAGGAGATGGGGCGGCGCGCCGTCGAGCACGTCGTGGCGAAGCTCGGCGGGCGCGGGACGGACGAAGTCGAGCTGCTGACACCGGAGTTGACAGTGCGGGCGAGCACCGGGCCGGCTCCGGATTGATCGGTGCGGTGTGTTCGACCCGTTCGGGTGGCCGGTTCGCCGGTGTTGCGCGGTACGCAGCGGGGCTGTAGCGAAGAAGGAGGTCAACGGGCCCGGAAATGAATCTGGTTGCTGGAGATGCGACGTGATAACTTCGCGATCAGTTGTGGAGGGAGTACCGGCTCGGCGGGGGATGGTCGGTGGTGGCGTACGTGCCGCAGAGGCCGGGCGAGGCCGATGCTTATCTGATCGGGGCGCTGGTCAACGAATTATGTGCGCTGGACTGCGTGCGCGATCCTGATCAGTGCGTTCAATTCGTGTCATTCGTCGGGATGCAGCTCGGCGTGGAGGTCACCTACCTGCGGAAGAATCCGCGGGTCGACATGCTCTCTCTCGTCATGGACGTGCTGAAGCGCGATGGAGGTCTCGACGCGCTCATCTTCGGCGTGAGCGTCGTCGCCGGTCCCGAGGACTCGGCCCGGTTGGCCCGGCTGACGGGAAGCGGATGGTCGGGTGAGCCCGTGCCGGAACTGCCACCGGAATTCGACGACGCCGCGGCGCAGGAGATCCGGCGGCTGCTTGCCGAGGTGCGGGGCGGCGACGACGGCCGTCTGCACGCGGTCCTCAACCACGAGCTGGGTGTCGACGTTCCCCACGGCCAGTCCCCCTCCCAGCGCTTCGACTATCTGTGCGAGGTCAACACCCAGGCCGACGGATTACCCCCGGCCCTCGTCCTCGTCGAGATCCTCGCGGTCGAGCAGCAACCGGCACTCCGCGAGAAGCTCAGGGAGTGGTCGGACCGGTGGGCCCGGGAGGCCGGCCCGGAGGCCGTGAGGGGTCTGGACGACCGCAGGCGCGCGATCGCGGCTCTGCCGAGGGTCGACCCGGAAGTGCCACGTTGTCTCGTCGTGATGGTGGAGCCCGCCGATGACGGTTCGGCCGATATCTACGTACGGCATTGGGTCAATGCGGCGCCGGGCTACTGGGAGCCGGTCGCCGGAGATGTGGAACGTGCGACCACCGACACCCTGGCGACAGCGGTAGAGCGTGCCATCAGCCGCGGCGAGGCCCGCTGGGAGGATGTGGCGGAGACCGAGAACGACGCGCCTGTGCAGGTCGAGTTCGTACTACCGTTCCAGTTCCTCAATCACGACATGGCCCGGCTCGAACTGGGTACGCGGACTCGTGACCCGCTGCCGATCGGTCTTCGCTACCATATTCACCTGCGGAGCCTCGAACGCATGAGAACCCGGGACCCCGGGCAGTTGAGGCGGTGGCGGGCCCGTTGGCGTCGGCTCAAAAAGACCGGTGTAGCCGAGGCGTACCGCTGGCACGGCGAGGAGAGCGGGCAACTCGACCGCTGGCGTGCCACGCTGGCATCGGAGCCACGTCTGACCGCGGTCATACTCGATGTTCCCCCACTGCCCGGCCGCGGTCTGGAAGCACTCATCGCCGCAATCACCGAGGGAGTGGGCCTTGCAGCCTGGGACCGCAGACTGGACAGCCCCGACCTGGCGGGCGAGGTGCTGACCTTGCTGCTCGCCCACACTCCTTCGCAACTGCCAGCGAAAGTAAGCCAGTTACGTAAAGAAGCCGAGGGAATGGGTCGCGGCTCCTTGTTCGTGGGAAGACATCTTGCGTTTTTCTGGGACGACCCCAACCGCCTGGTCGACTGTGAGGAGTTGACGGCATGACCGAGCAGGACTCGGCATCGCGGCCTGTCACGCCCCCCTCCTGGAGGGTGTTCCACGCAACGGGACAGGCCCCCGCAGGGGAGCTGCCGGGGCTTCCGTCGCCGCCGCCCTGGAGAGTGTTCTCCGGAAGTCCTCTGCAGCAGGCTCCGCCCGACGACGCACAGTCCGCGCTGCGCCGCCTCGGCATCGTGCAGGAGGGCCCCCAATTACGTGGCGAGGAGATCGACGCGGTCAACGCCGCGCTCCTGCTGCGCCGCCCGTTGCTGATCACCGGGCCGCCCGGGGTCGGCAAGTCGACCCTCGCCTATCTGGTCGCGCGGGAACTGGGGCTCGGCCGGGTGCTGCCCTGGAGCATCGTGAGCCGCACGACTCTGCGCGGCGGTCTGTACGAGTACGACGCCATCGGGCGGGCGCAGGCCATCGCGGCCTGGCGTGCTGGAGGGAACGCAGGGGCGGACACCCCGGGCAGTGCCCCCGCTCTCGGGGACTTCCTGACCCTCGGCCCGCTGGGAACAGCTCTCCTCGCGTACGCACGTCCCCGCGTCCTGCTCGTCGACGAGCTCGACAAGAGCGATATCGACCTGCCCAACGACCTGCTCCATGTGCTGGAGAACGGCAGTTATGAGATCCCGGAACTGGTGCGGGCCGGTGCGGCGGACGTATCCGTCTTCACCGACGACCCCCACAGCCGGGCCGTCATCGAGTCCGGCCGGGTCGAGTGCGCGGAGTTCCCCGTCGTCGTGATCACGAGCAACGGTGAACGCGAATTCCCGGCCGCCTTCCGTCGACGCTGTCTGCCCCTGGAGATGCGCCCGCCCAGCCGCGAGCAGCTCGTCTCCATCGTCGTCAGCCATCTGCATCAACGGCCCGAAGGGATCGAGGCACTCGTGGACGACTTCGTCAGGCGCCTGGACGGCGGCGGCACGCAGTCGGTCGATCAACTGCTCAACGCCGTGCAACTCACCACGGCTCACGGACTCCGGGCCGACAGCGACGGGCGTAAACTCATTGAGATGCTTCTCCGCGACCTCTCGAAAGGCCGCTGATGAACGGCTCGCCACGGGAACGCGCCCCGGACTCGACGGCCACGTCGAGTGGCACCGTCACCCCTGACACGGACGGCGACGCGAGCTGGCGGGACCTCGGCGACGGTCTCTGGCTGGCGGCGGCATGGCGTCGGGCGGGCCGGTCCTCCCACGGAGAGACGGACAGCACCCCGGCGCTCTTGTCCGACGACGAGCTGACCCTCCCCGATGTCGCGGCTCCTCCTTCGGAACAGGGGGCGCCGGAAGTTGTGCCCGCCGGGGGCACGACCGGCATGGACGCCCGCGATCTCGTGTTGCGCACGATCGAGGAGGCCCGGGGCAGCCTGCCGGAGGCCGTGCTCCCGAGGGCGGTGCGTCCCGCACGGCGCGTGGTGCCGCTGCGCCTGGCCAAGGCCCTGCGCGGGCTCGGCCGACGCGTCCCTTCGCGCCACCTGAACCGTCTCGACGAGGCACGCACGGCCGAGAACGGCCTGATCGACGGATTGTGGATCCCCTACCTCGAACCGGTCCAGGAGCGTGCCTTCGATCTGATGCTGCTCGTGGACAGCGCGCCCACCATGCCCGTATGGGGCAGCACCGTGAGCCAGCTGGTCGATGAGGCGGTGCGCAGCGGCGCGTTCCGGGACGTCCGTACGGCCGATGTCTCGCTGCCCGGCGGAGCGGCGCCGGTCCTGCGCTGGCCGGGCAACCGGCAGGCCGACCCCGCGGAGCTGCTCGACGGCCGCGGGTCACGGCTCTTCCTTGTCGTCACCGACGGGCTGGCGCCCAGCTGGGCGGAGCGCGGGGCCGACGAACTGCTGGGAAGGCTCTCGGCGGCCGGCCCCACGGCGCTCGTCCATCTGCTGCCTACGTATCTGCGCCACCGGTCCTCGGTCTACCCCTTCCGGGCCCGGCTGGACGCAGCGGGATTCGGTGCACTCAACCGGCACTTCCTGTGCCATCCCGTGCACGGCGTACCCGAGCATGCCCACGCCCTGCCCGATGCGGGTGACGGATCCGTCGCCGTACCCGTCCTCAGCCTCCGCCCTGGTTCGTTCCGGGCCTGGGCCGATCTCGTCACCGGCGAACGCGGCACACGACGAGCGCTGCCGGTGGTCCTGGCCGGAGCCATGGCCAAGGGCGTGTCCGCACCCGGTCTGCGGACCCCCAGGATCGACGGCCCCCGCGCAGCGGCGGACGCGGTACGGAGATTCGTCGCGTTGGCCAGTCCGCTCGCACGCCAGCTGGCCGTGCTGCTGGCCGTGGCGCCGATGCGCTTCGACGTCATCGAGGAGCTGCGCGACCGGGCCTTTCCCGAGTCCGGCCCCCACCATCTGGCCGAGATCATGATGGGCGGCCTCATCGATTGGCAACGGGACGGCGAAGGCGGGCCCGACTTCGCCGACGGGGTGCGCGAAGCGCTGCTGGCAACGAGCAGCCGCACCCAACTCGCCCGAGCCGTGGGCCTGCTGGCGGAGTCGCGGGCCGGCCGGGCGCAGGGCATCCGGCTCCGGGCGGCCCTGCAGGACCCGGCGCAGGCGGCGCTGCCGAACCGCGAGGGCGGTCCGGCGTGGCTGCGCATCGAACTGGCCGTCCTGCGGGCACTGGGAGGTACCCCCTACCGGCGCCGGGCAGCGCGTCTGAACGGCCGGCTGCTGCACGGCGGCGCGGTCTCGGCAGCGGAGGCGACCAGAGATGATAAAGAGGCATTTGATGTGAATGAGAATGCCCCCGCTCTCCGGTCGCATCCGGCCGTTCCACCAGGAGGATCTGTGTCGCCCACGACACCCGTAACAGTTGACGAGGATGCCCGGAGGGCCGGCCAGAACATGGAAGTCACAGCACCGGAGCTACGATTCGTCCGCACCGGCCAGCCGAAGATCATGGGCAATGTGCCACCGAAGAACCCCAACTTCACCGGTCGGGAAAGTCTTCTGGCCGCAGTCGAACGGCAGTTGCGGGAAGACGAGACCACGGCCGTCCTCCCGCACGCGCTGCACGGCATGGGCGGTGTCGGGAAGTCGCAGATCGCCGTGGAGTACGTCTACCGCCACAGCGGCGAGTTCAACGTCATCTGGTGGATCCCGGCGGAGCAGGAGAACCTGATCCTCGGTGCTCTCGCCGATCTGGCCCGCAGCCTGGGCCTGGAGGTGGGCCCGCAGGCCAACGCCGCGGTGCCCGCCGTGCGCGAGGCGCTCCGCACCGGCAAGCCGTTCGACAACTGGCTGCTGGTCTTCGACAACGCCGAAGACATCGAGGCGGTACGGTCCTACTTCCCCAACGGCGGCCCCGGCAAGATCATTGTCACCTCGCGCAACCGCGAGTGGGAACGCGTTGCCACGCCGCTGAGCGTCGACGTCTTCGACCGGGACGAGAGCATCGCCCTGCTGCAACGCCGTGCCCGCGGCCTGAGCACCGGTGACGCGGACCGGCTCGCCGACGCGCTGGGCGACCTGCCGCTCGCGGTCGAGCAGGCAGGTGCCTGGCATGCCGCGACCGGTATGCCCGTGGACGAGTACCTCGGCCTGCTGGAGGAGCGCCGGCCCGAGATCCTCGAGCTCGACCCGTCCCCCGACTACCCGCTGCCGGTCGCAGCGGTCTGGGACATCTCGCTGGGACGTCTCTCGCAGGACAACCCGGCGGCACGTCAACTCCTGGAGATCTGCGCGTGCATGGCGCCGGAACCCATCCCGCTCAACCTGTTCAGGGGCGGGCGCAACATTGAGATCACCCCCGAGCTGGACCCCGTCCTGCGCGACCCGCTGCTGCTCGCCCGCGCCACGCGTGACCTCAGCAAACTGTCCCTGGTGAGACTGGACCACAAGACGGCCACCCTGCAGATGCACCGGCTGATGCAGAACGTCATCGTGGCCAGGATGGATCCCGAGGAGCAGGTCAGGATGACGCGGGCGGCCCACCTCCTGCTCACGACGGCCAAGCCCGGCGCCCCCGCCTCACCGGACCAGTGGCCCGCCTACCAGGCGATCCTGCCGCATGTGATCGCCTCCGGAGCGGTGGAGAGCTCCGACGCCTGGGTCCGTGACCTCGTCTACGACATGGTGTTCTTTCTCTACTACTGGGGTGCGCACGAGTCGGGTGCGGCACAGGCCCGACTGGCCTGGTCCGCGTGGCGCGCCCAGTCCGGGGACGAGGACCTGCACGTCATCAGGATCACCAAGCTCCTCGGCTTCTATCTGCGACTGCTCGGGCGCCCCGACGAGGCGGTCGTGCACAACGAGCGCGCCCTGGCGATCTCGCGCGGTGCACAGATCCCGGACGAGGAACTCATCGACTCCATGTGGCAGATGGCGGGTGCGCTGCGGTACAGGGGTGAAATCCAGGCGGCCTGCGATCTGGACGAGGAAGCCTTCACCCGGGCGAGTGACCTGTTCGGGCCCGAGGACCCTGCCACCCTGAGCGCGGCAAACGACTACTGTGTGTCGCTCCGGGTGGGCGGCCGGTTCGACACCGCGAAGGCAATCGACGAAGAGACGGCGCGTCAGCGTGAGCTTCTGTACGGACCGGCGAGCGGACTCACCCTCAACACGCTGAGCGGACTGGTGATGGACATCCGCGAGGCGGGCGACTACCTCGGGGCGCGTGCACTGCAGGAGTCCAACTACCAGGCCTATGTGAACCACTTCGGCGAGACCAACGCGTCCACCATTCGTGCGGCTCTCAATCTTGCCGTGTGCCGTCGGAGGGCGGGTGTGACCGAGGGCGGCGCCGCTCTGGCAGAGCAGACGCTGGACCGGTTCACCACACGCTACGGTCTGAACAACATCGATGCCCTCGGCGCGGCGACCCATGCCATGGTCGAGCGACGCCTGAACGGCGACCTTGTGGGATCCCGGGAGCTGGGTGAGCGGACGCTTTCCGCGTATCGGTCGATGCTCGGTGACCGCCACCCGAATACCCAGTTCGCCAGGGTGAATCTGGCTGCCACGCTTCGAGGCCAGGGAGACATCGACAAGGCCGAAGCCCTGGATTCCCAGGCGTTGCAGCTGTTGGAGAGCAATCTGGGTGAAAACCATCTCAGTACGCTCACCGCGTCCATGAGCCGGGCCAACAATCACTATGCCCGGCTGGACTTCGCGAAGGCCAGAGCTGCCGACGCGATCATCCTTCCGCGGCTCATCGAGGCCGCGGGAGCCGACCACCCGCTCACCCTGGTCTGCACGGCCAATCTCGCACTGGACCAGCGAGGCCTGGGTGAGTCGGCAGAGGCCGAACGTCTCAACTCAGCTGCAGTCGAAGGGCTTTCACGCGTACTCGGGGAAAGCCACCCCTGGCACACATCGGCCAGGCTGCACCAGCGCATCGAATGCGATATCGCACCGCTGCCGTTCTGACGTGCAGGAGCAACGGAGGAAGAAGCTCTCGGCCCGGTCCGCAGCCTCCGGTAGGTGGTGGGCCGACCGACGGCAACACGGCAACGGGGGGCGGACACATGACCACAGTGGTCTTCACTCACGGCACAGGTGTGCGTGAACCACATCTCACCACCTTGCTGGCACAGGTCGCCTCGGGGCTTGCGACAACAGTGCCCGACGCGCACCTGGTCGCCTACCGCTGGGGTGAACAGTACGGGGCCAGGCTCGCCGCAGGCGGCGTCAGCATCCCGGAGGGACCCGGCACCGGGACCGGCCGGAGCGCCGAAGGCCCCGACGAGCAGGGTGACGAGGCCGAGGAGTGGGCCCGGCTCTACGGGGACCCCCTGGCGGAACTGGCGCAGGCGGCGGCAGGTGTGAGCGCAGGCGTCACACCGCCCGGCGCGGCTTTTCCGGATGAACGCCCCAGGGCCCTCCTCCTCGACCTGGCCGCACACGGTGAACCCCGGGCAGAGCTGCTCGGGCCCGGCTTTCCGGAGGCGGCGGCCGGGCTCGCGCGAAATCCCCTGCTCCCGCCCGCTGCCGAGGCCCTGGACCCGGAGACGTTGGCGTGGGTGCTGGCCCGCGCGTTGACCGCCACCGTCATCGCTGCCGCCGTCGAAGCCGACAGCCCCGTGCAGGGTGACGGGGACGCCCGGGACGCCGCCGTCGCGGAGGTCGCCCGGCGCCTCGGCGCCGTTCCGGCGGGCACAGGCCGCGGCCCACTGCTCCGCATGGCCGGTAAGCCGTTCGTACGCCTCGGCTCCCGATACGCCGTGCGGCGGCGCCGTGCCCTCACCGACGCCGCCCATCCGGCTGCCGGCGACATCCTCAAGTACCTGGCCAGGGGCGAGGACATGCGTCATGGGCTGCGGGATCTCGTCATGCGGCAGGAGCCGCCCGTGGTCCTGCTCGGCCACAGCCTCGGCGGCATCATCTCCCTCGACACCCTGATATCGGGCCCGCTGCCCCGCGTGGAGCTGCTGGTCACCGTCGGTTCGCAGGGTCCCTTCCTGTACGAGATGGGCGCGCTGCCCGCGCTGGTCCACCCGGATCCGCTGCCTGCCCATGTCCCGCCGTGGCTGAATCTCTACGACCGCCGTGATCTGCTCGGCCACGCGGCGGAGCCACTCTTCCCCGGCAGGGCCCAGGACGTCGCCACCGACAGCCGACAGCCCTTTCCCGTCGCGCACAGCGCCTACTGGACCGATCCGACCGTCTACCGTGCGATCGGGGAGCGCCTGCCATGATCCGGGGACCTGTCGCACCCGACCGAGTCGTCGCCCTGGTCATCGGAATCGAGCAGTACGCGGCCGGCCCGGACTGGAACCTTCCCGGACCGGTACGGGACGCACTGCGCTTCCGTGACTGGCTGCTGGCCCGCGGTGTCCCGGACACCAACATCCTGCTCCATCTCGCACCGCTGTCCGGCGCCGACCCGGGAGTTCCGTACCGGCCGGCCGACCACGACACGCTGAGGCGCGCCTTCGTCACCGACATCCCTGCCCGCAGCGGTGACGCCCTGTGGGTGTGGTGGGGCGGTCACGGCGTGCTGGACACGGACGAACACCTGCGGCTCTACTGCGCCGACGCCACCGTGCCCGACCGGCGCAACATCGATGTGGAATCTGCCCGCGGCACACTCAGGAGCGATGCGGTGACGGGCCTCGGGTGGCAGATGTGGATGATCGACGCCTGTCAGACCTTCGACGAGCGGCACAACTTCCCGCACTCGCTGCCCGGTGAGCAGCTTCCCGCCGGGCATCGGATCCAGGCGCACGAGCAGATCCTGATGTTCGCGGCCGGCCGGGGACAGCGGGCGGCCAACGATCCGGAGCGTCGGCTCGGAGTGTTCTCGGACATCGTTCTTCGCGAGCTCCCCGCTGATCCGCTGCCGGATCCCGACCCTCTCTTCGAGGGCGTACAGGCAAGGATGAACGCTCTGAGGGCGGCGGGTCACACCGATCAACTACCCAGCCTCTTCCTGCACCGGCCGGGACGGACCGAGAACAGCCCGTGGAACCCACCGGCCGCGCCCGGACCCGCTGCCACATCGCCGGGCCGGCTGCTCGCCCGGCTCATCGAGTCCCTGCTGGCGTATCCGCTGATGAGCGACCGTGACGCACGCCAGGCACTGGTCAACGAGTTGCCGGCCGCCGTCGTCGCGCGGATGCCGCGGCACACGATGCCACGTACGGATGTGATCGGGATCGTACGGACCATCCGGGCACAGCCGGACAAGCTGTGGGAGCTGTACGACGCGGTGACACTGCTCGACGACGAACCCGGCCGGGCCGTCGAACTGAAGGCAGCCGTCAGGGACTTCATTGCCGGACCCGGGCCGGGAACGTGATCAACTGGCGTGATCACATGGGTTTCGGGAAGGGGTCTCAATCGTCATGATGGAGTAAACGATGGCATCCTGTGCCACCGCTCGCGAAGGGGGAGCGCGCCTTGTACCAGCCGGTACCCGCCGACGGCACATCCGATCACCTTGAGTCCGACCTCATGGATCTGGCCTCCGTGCGCGTCGCCGATCTGCTGCGCCTTGCTGCCCCACCTGCGGGTCCGCGGCTGCTTGAAGAGCTACGGCGTGCTCGCGTCAACGCCATGGGCAACCCCGAACCAGGTCGGGCCGAATAGCTACCAGGGCCAGGAGAATCAGTCCACGACAGGAGCGATGTGTACGCCCCGATCCGTATGCCCGGCCGGTTGTTCGACGAGCTCGCCGCAGGTGGCGGCTCGCGCGAGGCTGTCGCATTCCTGGTCCGCGGGGAACGCACCCGCCGTCTCCTGCTGTTGCGTGAGCTCCTCAATCTGTTCGAATCGGATCCCGGCGTCCTCGGCCCGCTGGACGCCGGCACGGTCTGGCCCACGCTGGAGGCCGCCGCCGCGCAGGCGCCGGAGCCGGTCGAGGCGCTGCTGCTGACCCCTCAGGTCGGCAGCTGGCTCGCCCACACCCTGCGCCGGCTGCACGGAACGGCATCCGGTCCGCCGCTGTGGGCCGACGCCGGACAGATCGCGGCCGTGGCCGCGACGGCGGCCGTACACGCGGGTACGGACGCCGCGTTGCTCCTGCCCGCCCGGGGCACGACCGTCAGCCTGCCCGCGCTGGGGATGATCCGGCTGCCGGGCCCGGAGAGCGAGGATTTCCACGCGGTACGAGCCGTGGTGTCAGGCGGAACGCTCACGCTCCGCGGCGCCTCCGGGCCGGAGGTCGTCGTACGCCCGGTCACCGAGCCGGAATCGGCACATTGGCTGCCGGTGCACAGGCTGGCCGTCGGGCCCGGAGCGCGTGCCGTGCAGCTGGACGACCTCGATCCGTACCGCGACCTGGACGAACCGATCGCCCCCGGCCGTCTCGCCCCCGAAGAAGTCCGCGCCTGGCGGGGCCTGTTCGACGACGCCGTGTCCCTTCTGCGCCGGGGCGGCACGGGCCCCGGCGGTCTGCGGCCCGAGGAGATCAGCCGGATCGTGCCCTGGCGCGCCAAGGACGGTGGAGATGACCTCCCGGTGCCGCCCGCCGGGCTGAGCGCCTCCACCGGTGACGCCTTCGCCTCCATGGTGATCGCGCGCCCCCACGACGGGCTCGCCCTCGCGGAAACCCTCGTCCATGAGTTCCAGCACAGCAAACTGGGCGCGCTGCTCCATCTCTTCCCCCTGCTCGACGACGACCGGTCCGCGCTCCACTACGCGCCGTGGCGCGCCGATCCACGCCACCTGACCGGCCTTCTCCACGGTGCGTACGCCTTCGTCGGCGTCACCGGATTCTGGCGGGAGCGGATCGGTGACACCGCCGCCGACCCGGACGGACGGGCGCCGTTCCTCTTCGCGCTGCGTCGGCTCCAGACCCGCATGGTGCTCCGCACGCTGGCCACGCGGGCGCAGCTCACCGTACCCGGGCGACGGCTCGTCACCCGGCTGTCCGAGACCGTCGACGACTGGCTGAGGGACGAGGTGGCACCGGCGACCGAAGCCCGGGCGCGAGCTTCGGCGGTCAGCCACCGGGTGGAATGGCGCCTGCGTAACCTGCGTTGCGGCGAGGACGAGCGGGACACGCTCATCAAGGCGCTGCGCTCGGGTGCCGACCCGGCGCCGGGTGGTGCAGCCGTGGTCACCCCGCCTTCGAGCGGTGGGTACTGGCAGGACAACCGCGGCCGGCTCTACATGCTGCGTGAGCCCAGGCCCGGTCCCGCGCCGACGGCCGACGAGTTGCTCGTGGCGGGTGACGCCGATGCGGCGCTCGCGAGGTACGCCGCACAGCTGTGCGGCCCCGGCCCCTTCGACCCGCACGCGCTGGCGGGCTGGCTGCTGGCGCACACCGCGCTGCACCCGCAGGACCGGCGATTGCTCGCCCGCCCCGAGCGGTTCGCGGCGCTGGTGGAAGCGGGCCGACCCGACAACTGGGTCGAGACCGCCCGATGGCTGGCCGCTCCGCCGTCCCCGCGCGACGGGTCCAGGGGCGGCTCCACCGTCGTTCCACGGTGAGGACGCGGTCCACTCCGGCCGACAGGGGCAGCCGTGCGGCGGATCACGGGGAGCTCGCCGGCCGACGCCGTGATCCTGATGGGTGCCCTGCGAGGTGCCGAGCGCGCCGACGTCGCCGTGTGCTACCGCGGCCTCAGAGTGAGGACGCGGTCCACGCCGGCCGTCAGGTCCAGCACGGTCACGGGAGTTCTGGCTGACGTCTCGGTGGGGTCGGGTGTCGCGCCATCGGTGAGGGTGAGCCCCTCGCCCGTACGCACATCGACACGGGCGTCACGGGTGGGGCGCAGGACGGCCGTGGCGTGACCGTCGTCGGTCCAGGACAGGTGCATGCGGGCGCCGAACCGGGTTCGTACACCGCACAGTTCGCCGGAGGGGTACGTGTCGGGAAACGCGGGCAGCAGGATCAGCCGGTCCGACGTGGACTGGACGAGCATCTCGATGACCACCGCGGGCAGCGCATGAGCGGCGTCCGCGTTGTAGACATTGCGGGACGGATAGTGCGAGCTCATCAGCGAGCGGTGGAAGAAGTCGCCCTCCAGCACGGCATTCAGCGCGTCCAGGACCCGCGCACCGTCCCGCAGCCGCGCAGCGATCAGCGCGTGGTGCAGATGGCCGTGGGCGGAGTCGTTCTCCGCACCGCGCAGTTCCAGTGCGCGGTGCGCGGCGTCCGCGAGCTCCGGCGTGTCGTACGGGTTGATCGCGGCCAGCGGCCACACCGGGTAGAGATGGCTGAGGTGACGGTGGTCGTACGTCTCCTGCAGGCCCGGCCACGCCCATTCGGCGAGCGCCCCGTCCTCGTTGACGCGGTACCGGGGGAGACGGTCGGCGAGGACGCGCCAGCGGGCGGCGGCCGGGTGGCCCGGGGAGCGGTCGGCGGCGGCGGTCAGGGCGTGGTGGGCCGCCGCGATATCCATGGTGGCGTTGACCGTTCCCCAGCTCGCGTTGGCCGGGCGGTTCTCCGGCGAGTACGAGGGGACGATGGTGAGGGTGCCGTCGGGGGCGTGGCGGGTGAGGAAGTCCTCGTAGAACTGGGCCGCTTCGGTGAGTGCTCCAGTCAGCCACGGGTCCGTGACGCCGGTGGTCTCGGCATGTTCCAGGAGCGGTTGCAGCAGCCAGTCCGCTCCCGCAGTCCACAGGTGATGCGGATAGGCGCGCTGGAAGTGGTAGTTGTGGCCGGACTCGCCGTCCGTGTGGGTCGGCGCGACGATCCCCCGGGTGCCGAAGATCGCGCGGGCGTTGTCCCGCCAGTCGGCCAGTTGGCCGCGGACCAGACCTTCATGGGCTTCCGACACCTCCGGCAGCCCTGCCGCGGCGGCCGAGGCGATCTGGAGGTTGAGATTGGCGTTGGTGGTGAACGCACCGGACCAGGCCGTGTTCCAGTCGCCCGTCCACAGGCCGGTCAGCCGGGGCGGGAGTGCTCCGGAGGCGGAGAGCAGATGGTAGCGGCCCGCCGCGAAGAGGCGCTCCAGGAGCGCGGGACTGTCGGGGCGGCGTATCAGCTTGCTCCCCGGCAGGGCGCGTTCGCCGGCGTCGGCGTGGAGGGTGAGAGCGGCGCGCTCGTAGGCGGTGCGGTGCAGCGGCCGGTGCCGGGCGAGCAGCGTCGCATAATCGGCGCACGGCAGCGCCGCCCATTCCTCGGCGAGGTCCAGGCTGCCCGCGTGGCGCCGCACCCGGGTCAGCAGGAGCAGACTTCGCGCGCCCTCGACGCGGATGCCCTCGCCCGACACCGTCACGGTGCCGCCGTCCGCCCGGGCCACGGTGACGCCGGTGAACGCGAGATCGCTGTCCGGGTAGCCCGCACGCAACGCCAACTGGGCGCCGTCGGATGTCAGTACGGTACTGCGGCCGATGGCGAGGCGCGGCGGCGCACCGGGCAGTGCGTGGTCCAGGGCCAGATCCACGACGAGCCCGAACCCGGTGATGTACTGGACGATGACGTCGTCGGCCCGCGAGACGAAGACACGGCTCCGCCAGTCCTCCTGCGAGGCGCGGATCTCCCCGGTGGCGAAGTCGACGGCGCGGCGGTAGCCGGCCGTCCCGATGGAGCTGGAGACCGAGGCAGGAGTGCGACGTACCCGGGTCTGGAACGCCGGGTGGAACGGCTGCACCCACAGCAACGGGTGGCCCGCTCCGAAATGCTCGGCCGCGGTGACGTCTCCGGCCAGGAGCGCGTCCTGGAGGCGTTCCAGCCGGTCGGCGAGCCGGGGCGGGCGGGCGTGTTCGCTGCCGTTGGGGCGGACCATGGTGTGGTGGTTGACGATGACCCGGTCATCATAAGGGTCCCCGTACACCATGGCGCCGTGCCGGCCGTTTCCGCTCAGGAAGGCGTCCTCCCAGCGGGCCGCGGGGCATGGTTCCCACGTACCGTCGCACTCCCGGGCTCCACCCTCCGTACCGTCGCTCATGGTGTGCTGCTTCGCAGCACGGCGACGCCGTAACGGCCCAGCTCCACAAGGCCGTCGACGTCCTCCCCGGTCAGGAGATCCACGTGTGGGCCGGGGACCGGCACGGTGACACTGCCCCGCCCGTGGTGCAGCAGGAACAGCAGCTCGCCGCGGCGCACCGCCTCCACATCCTCCGGCAGTCCGGCCAGCACCGGCCCGGCCCCCGCCTCTGCCGCCACCCGGCCGAGCAGGGCGCGCAGCGCCTCCGGTTCGGGCAGCGTCGACACGTAGTACGCGCGGCCCCTGCGCAGGACCGCGGGCAGCCCGTCCAGCTCGCCGCCACGGTACGCGGAGATGATCTCCGTACCCGGCTCCGCCTCCAGCTCCTCCGACCAGACACCTGCCCGGAAGCCGTCGCACTCCACCGTCGTGTCCGCGTCGAGCGGCCACCACTCGTGGAGCGTACGGATGCCGAACAGCTCGCGCAGCCGCTCGTCCATGCCGCCCGGCCTGATCCGGTCGTCCACGTCCGCGACCCCGCTGAAGAAGCCGCAGACCAGTGTCCCGCCGCCGCGCACATAGCCGACGAGGTTGTTGATCGCGGTGTCCGACAGCAGATAGAGCTGCGGCACGGCCACCATCCGGAACCGGCTCAAGTCGTCGTCCGGGCGGGCGAATTCGGTGGCGGTCCCGGTCTCCCACAGGGCGCGGTGCCAGCTCTGCACCAGTTCCGTGTAGTCGAGGAGCGCGGAGGGCCGCCCCTCCTGACCGCTCGCCCACCACGAGTCCCAGTCGTGCAGGACGGCCACCTCGCCGGGCACGTCCGTGCCGCTCACCGCCGCGCCGATCGTGGCGAGTTCGGCGCCGAGCTGCTTGATCTCCCGGAACGTACGGCCGTGCTCGCCGGCATGCGTGAGCATCCCGGAGTGGAACTTCTCCGAGCCCTGCCGGGACTGCCGCCACTGGAAGTAGCAGACGGCATCGGCGCCGCGCGCCACGGACTGCAGTGACCAGAGACGGTTCAGACCGGCCGGCTTCGGATGGTTGACACCTCGCCAGTTCACGGGTCCAGCGGCCTGTTCCATGAGCATCCACGGCCCGGCGGCCTGCGAGCGCGTCATGTCGGCGAGCATCGCGTTGTACTGACCGCCCTGCGGGTCCTTCGGGTCGGGGTAGATGTCGACGGAGACGATGTCCTCCTGCGCAGACCACGCCCAGGCGTCCTGGCCCGACCACAACGGCATGAAGTTGGTGGTCACCGGGATGTGCGGGGTGTGCCGGGCGACGATGTCCCGCTCGGCCGCGTAGCACTCCATCAGGGCGTCGGACGTGAACCGCTTGAAGTCCAGCACCTGCGTGGGGTTCTTCATGTACTGCGCCTTGCGCGGCGGCAGGATCTCCGTCCAGGTGTCGTAGCGCTGGCTCCAGAACGCCGTTCCCCACGCCTCGTTGAGCGCCTCGACGGTTCCGTAGCGGTCCTGCAGCCACCGGCGGAAGTGTGCGGCCGTCCCGTCGCACCAGCAGTGTGTGCAGTACTCGTTGTTGATGTGCCACACGGTGAGTGCCGGGTGGTCGGCGTACCGCGCCGCCAGGTCCTCGGTGACGGACGCCGCGTAACGGCGGTAGACCGGCGAACTCGCGCAGAAGTGCTGCCGCGATCCGTACCAGACGACCGAGCCGTCCTCGGCGCGCGGAAGTGTCTCCGGGTGCTTCACCCCCATCCACGGCGGCGGGGACGCGGTCGGTGTGGCGAGCACGACGCCGATGCCATGGGCGTGCATGAGATCCATCAGGCGGTCCAGCCACCCGAACTCGCGTGCACCCGGACGGGGTTCGATCCGCGCCCAGGAGAACACCCCGAGGGTGACGGAGTTGACCCCGGCCTCCTTCATCAGCCGTGCGTCGTCCTCCCACACCTCCTCGGGCCACTGTTCGGGGTTGTAGTCGCCGCCGAAGAGAATGCGGCCACGGGTTGCGTCACGCAGGGACGGCATGGAGTTCTCGTTCCTCATTCAGGGTCTGCGTACTGGATGCCACGGCCGTTGGTGCCCAGGTGGACACGGCCGTGGACGCGGGGGTCGCCGGTGATCGCTTCGCCGGTCCAGCCCCACTGGTGGCTGGTCGTCGATCCGGACCCAGGTGGTCCCCGACGGGGCGTGGGCGCGGACGAAGCGCGCATGGCGGACACCTTCCGGTGGAGGAAAGGAGAGCGGGAGAGAGGGGGCGCGGTGAGAAGAGGGTGTGCGCTGCGGATCAGCCCTTCACGGCGCCCGTGAGCATGCCCTTCTGGAAGTGCTTCTGGACGAACGGCGACAGCACCGCGACCGGGATCAGCGCCAGCACCATGACCGCCATCTGCACGGCGAGACTGTTGATCTGACCGCTGCTGACCGCCGCGCCCATGGCGCCCGGCGGAACCTGGTGCTGCAGGACGAGCTGGCGCAGGATCATCTGCAGCGGATACTTCTCGCTGTCCTGGATGTACAGCATCGCGTTGAACCACTGGCTCCAGTAGCCGACCGCGTAGAAGAGCGAGATCACCGCGATGACCGCACGGGACAGCGGCATGATGATCTGCAGCAGGATCCGCCACTCGCCGGCGCCGTCGATCCGGGCCGCGTCGATCAGTTCGGGCGCGGTGTCCATGAAGAAACCGCGCAGCACCAGGATGTTGAAGACGCTGATCGCGCTGGGCAGGATCATCGACCAGTAGCTGTTGCTCAGGCCGATGCCGGTGACCAGCAGATAGGTCGGGATGAGTCCGGCGCCGAAGAACATCGTCGCCATCAGCGTCATCAGCAGTTTGCCGTGGGCGAAGGAGTCCCGTCGGCTCAGTCCGTACGCGCACAGCACCGAGATGACCATGCTGAACGCCGTACCGACGACAGTCAGGCCGACGCTCACCAGGGCGGCTCGGGTGACGGCACCGCCGCTGAGCAGTTCCTTGTACGCGACGAAGGTGATGGCCCTGGGCCAGACGACCAGGCCACCCGCGTCGTTGATCGTCTTGGTGTCGGAGAGGCTGGTGACGATCACCACCCACAGGGGCACGAGCACGATCGCGCAGATCGCGACGAGACCGAAGCCCTTGAAGGCGAGACCGGTCCTGGTGGGCTCCTCCTCCCACACGGGGCGTGGCTCGATCCGCAGTGCGCGCTGGAGCGGAGACTCCGTGGGGCCCGTGGAGGGCTGCTCCGTCCGGTTCCTGTCCTTGTCCGTTTCCAGGAGAGTCGTCATTTCTTGGAGTACACCCCCTGCTCGCCCAGCATGTGGGCGACCTTGTTGGCACCCAGCACCATGGCGACGCTGAACAGTCCCTTGAAGATTCCGGCGGCGGCCGCGTAGCCGAAGTCGCCGGTCTTGATGCCCGTCCACCAGATGTAGGTGTCGAGGATTTCGGAGGCGCCCGGCCCGACCTGGTCGCGCTGGAGCAGGATCTGCTCGAAGTCGAGATTGAGCGCACTGCCGACCCGCAGGACGAGCAGCAGCGCGATGACCGGGCGCAGCGCGGGCAGCGTGACATGCCACATGCGGCGCCAGCGCCCCGCACCGTCGACGGCCGCCGCCTCGTACAGATCGGTGTTGACGGCGGCGAGTGCGGCGAGGAAGACGATCACGCCCCACCCGGCGTCCTTCCATACGGCCTGTGCCGTGACCAGGAACTTGAAGAAGCTCGCACTGGTCATCAGATCGAAGCCCTCATGACCGTGTTCCCGCAGCCACTGCGCGACCAGGCCGGCCCCGCCGAACATCTGCTGGAAGACGGTGACGACGAGCACCCAGGAGAAGAAGTGCGGCAGATAGACGACGGCCTGTACCCAGGCCCGCACCCGCGCACTCATGATCGTGTTGAGCAGCAGGGCGATGGCGATCGGGATGGGGAAGAAGAGGATCAGCTGGGTCAGGAAGATGACCAGTGTGTTGATGAGGACTTGCCAGAAGCGGTAGTCCTCGAAGATCCGGGCGAAGTTGTCGAAGCCGACGAAGGGGCTGCCGGTGATGCCCAGGTCGTACACGTCGTAGTCCTGGAAGGCCACGATGTTCCCGAGCAGCGGGATGTAATTGAAGATCAGCAGCAGTGCGATGGCGGGCAGCGTCATCAGGACCAGCGTGCGGTCCCGGCGCAGGCGCAGGCGCCAGGTGGTGCCGCCGGCCGCCGGTGGGGTCTTCGCCGGGCGTTTGCTTGTCCTGCCGCCGCTACTCGCTCTGCCGTCCCTGCCGGTGCTGTCCCCGCTGTCGCTGTCGCCGATCGGGTCAGTCGGCCGGTCGGCCGCGCGGTCCCTCTCGGTCGCAACCGTGGCCCGTGGCTTCACCGTGTGCTCCCCATGTCGTGCCCTCCGCCGTGGCCGCCGGGCGTCCCTGCGCCCGGCGGCCGTCTCGCTGCCTTACGTACGTACGGGTCCGTGTCCGCCGTACGGGTCAGTTGCCGGAGCCGTTCTTGTCGAGAATGTCCTGGTACCAGTCGCGCAGCTTGTCGCCGCCGCTGTTCTTCCACGTCGTCACTGCGGCGTCGACGTCACCGACCTTCTTGCGGCCGCGCCGGATGTCCTTCTGCAGGTCGTCGAAGGGCGTGTAGAGGGAGGCGTACCGCTGCGGTTCGACGATCTGCATGCCGAAGAAGAGCGGCTTCTTGACGTTCGGGGCCTGTCGGGCCATCCAGCCGGCGTAGTCCTTCACCAGCTGCGGCTCGTCCGGGAACGCGACGGTGTGCGGGGGCGACGCGAGGAACATGAAGGTGGAGGGCTGGGCCTCCTGGACTCCTTGTGGCGTGAAGGTCGGCACCCCGTCCTTGACCGTGTAGTGGGTGTCCTGCACGCCGTAGTTGGTGAGCATGAACTCCTCGGTGCCGTACGGCGCCGCGGCGTAGTCGGCGACGGCGAGGATCTCCTCGATCTTCGCCTTCGGCAGCTTCTTGCTGAGGAAGGTGAAGATGCCTGCGGGGTCGTCCTGCCACAGGACCGGCTTTCCGCCGTCGTGGTTGAAGAAGTCCAGTGCCTGCATGTCGAACTTCGGGTTGGCGGTGGCCTGCTCGGTGACCATGCCCTTCCAGCCGCCGGTGCCGTCGTTGTACATCAGGACGCGTCCGCCGGTGAAGCGGATCTTGGAGTCGGCGTCCTTGCCCGCCTCGGCGTCGGGGTGGACGTAACCGCCCTCGTGCAGCTTGCGGGCGAAGGCGAGCGCCTCCCGGTACTCCTGCGTCTCGATCTTGTGGACGAGCTTGCCGTTCTCCAACTTCCAGTAGTGCGGGGCGTCGGGCAGCAGCCCGAAGATCTTCTGGATGCAGGTCCACAGGTCGTCGAAGGCCCAGACCTTCTTCTTCGCGTCCGTGTACTCCTTGCCGAAGGCCAGCAGATCGTCGGCGCTCGCCGGCACGGCTCCGGAGCCGACCAGATCCTTGCGGTAGAAGATCGCGTTGCCGAGGATCGGGGACGGCATGGGCAGACCGCGGAGCTTGCCGCCGAAGACGGAGTACTGCCAGGCGCCGGTCGGGATGTTCGCCAGGTTCGGGTACTTCTTGATCGCGTCACCGGCGAGGTACGGGCTCAGGTCGGCGAACTTGGCGACGATCGCGTTGCGGATCTGGCCCTGCATGTTCCAGCCGGGGATGGTCACGACGTCCGGGATGTCCGAACCGGCGAGCACGGCGCCGATCTTGTCCTGGTACGTGTTGCCGTCCTGCGGGTCGAAGTTCAGCGTCGCGCCGACGGCCTTGTTCACGGCCGTGTAGTACGGGTTGTTCTTCTTCGGGACGGTGCCCCACAGCGGGGTCATGATCCGGAACGCCGAACCTTTGCCCGGCACGGACTTCACCGATGCGACCAGCGGGTCGGGCAGCTTGGTGAAGCCGGGGCTCGAACCGTTGACGCTTGCCACGTCGGGCTGGACCAGGTTCGACGGGATGTGGTCCGGCAGGACCTTCTTGAGTGCCTTGCCCGTCGTCGTACCGTCCTTGCTCCCGGAACCGGCGCCGCCGCCGCACGCGGCGAGCAACGGTACCCCGCCGGCCACGGCGACCGCGGCGACGGCACCGGAGGCGAGGAAGCTTCTCCGGCTCGGGGCGGTGGAGGCGGGGGAGGAATTCGGCGTCATTGCGTCAACCCTTCGAGGCGCACCAGGACGACACGCGGCGGGCGACCGCCGTTCGGCTCCTGTGTCTGAGGTGAGGCGTTACTGGCTGGGCCGGGGGGACCGGCGGAACCGGCTGAACCTGCCCAGGTGAAGCGGTTCAACAAGGAGGTGGCAGAGCATGTCACCATCCGGGGGAATCGAAGGTGACAGGCATTCCATCGAGGCTCTGTCGAAATTCTGTCGAAGCGCTTCGATGTTGCAGTGAGGTTAAGTGAAGCGCTCCGGCCGCACAAGAGTCGGTTTCCAGATTCCCCCGACCTGTTTCCGAACAGTTTCCCGGCGCCGCGGGGCTCGGTTGCGGACAACTGGCGGAGGTGCACCCTTGACACCTGTGGGGTTGGGAACGGAGCATCGAAGCGCTTCGAAAGATCTTCCGACGCCTGGACAGATCCCCTCGAAGCCCGGCCACCTCTTTCCTGGCACGGACATCGAAAGACCTCCCACCTTTCCAAGGGGACCCGCACGTGACGGAACAACCGCAGCCCTTCCGCGACCCGCAGTTGCCCTTCGCCCAGCGCATCGACGATCTGCTTCGGCGGCTCACCCTCGACGAGCGGATCGCGATGCTGCACCAGTTCGCGCCCGCGGTGGACCGGCTTGGGATCGGCGCCTTCCGTACGGGCCAGGAAGCCCTGCACGGCGTGGCCTGGATGGGGCCCGCGACCGTCTTCCCCCAAGCCGTCGGACTGGGTGCCACCTGGAACGACGAGCTGGTGCGCCGGGTCGGCGAGGCCGTCGGCAACGAGGTCCGCGCCAAGCGCGCCAAGGACGACCGGGTCGGCCTCAACGTCTGGGCCCCGACAGTGAATCTGCTGCGCCACCCCCTCTGGGGGCGCGGTGAGGAGGGATATGCGGAGGACACCGCGCTGACCTCCGCCATCGCCGTCGCGTACACCCGGGGGCTGCGCGGCGACCACCCGCACTACTGGCGGACCGCCCCCGTCCTCAAGCACTGGCTCGCGCACAACAACGAGACCGACCGTGACATCACCTCCTCGTCGGTCCGCCCCCGGGTCCTGCACGAGTACGACCTCCGGGCGTTCCGCGACGCCGTGCAGGCGGGCGCGGTGGCCGGGGTCATGCCCGCGTACAACCTGGTCAACGGGCGGCCCAACCATGTCTCGCCGCTCCTGTCCCAGCAGCTGCGGAGCTGGACCGAGCAGTCCCTCGTGGTCTGCTCCGACGCCGGGGCGCCGTCCAACCTGGTCGACTCCGAGCACTACTTCGACACCCACGAAGAGGCCACGGCCGCCGCGCTGAAGGCCGGGGTCGACAGCTTCACCGACCACGGCCAGGAATCCGCCGTCATGACCGGCCGCATCCGCGGTGCGCTGGAGCAGGGGCTCCTCGACGAGCACGACATCGACACCGCGGTCCGCCGGCTCCTGGAGCTGCGCTTCTCGCTCGGGGAGTTCGACCCCGGGCTCGACCAGTACGCGGACACCACCGCCTTCGACACGGCCGAGCACCGGGCGCTCGCCCAGGAGGCCGCCGAACAGGCTGTCGTCCTGCTGAAGAACGACGGACTGCTGCCGCTCGACCCCGAGGAGAGGGGAACGGTCGCCGTCGTCGGCCTGCTCGCGGACGCCTGCAAGCTCGATTGGTACAGCGGCACACTGATCCACCGCTCCACCCCGCTCGACGGGATCCGGGCCCGGTTCGGCGCGGACCGGGTCACCTTCGCAGAGGGCGCCGACCTGGTCCGTCTGAAGTGCGCGGCGGGCTGGCTGCAGATCCCCGAGACCGACGACGGCGACAGCGCCGACCGGGGCGCGGAGGGCGCCCTCGACCCGGCACTCCTGGCCGGCCGCACCGACCTGCCCCCGCTGACCTGCGGCGACACCCCGTCCGAGCTGGCGCTCGTCGACTGGGGCAACGGCGTCATCACCCTGCGGGACCCCGCGGGCCGCTATCTGTCGGTCGCCGAGGACGGTTACGTACGCGCGTCCGCGGACGAGCCGGGCGGCTGGATCGTCCAGGAGACTTTCCGCCGGGAAGAGGTGGAAGGGCACGTCGGAGGTCACCGCCTTCTGCACATCGGAACGGGTAGGTATGTCTCCGTTGCCGCCGACGGCGTAAAGGTTGCCGACGCGGACGAGGAAATTTCCGGCGATACCGCGGCGGGGGCCGCCACCGTCTTCGAGATCGAGGTGATCGAGCACGGTGAGGACACCGTGGCCCGCGCGGCAGCCGCGGCCGACACCGTGATCGTCGTCGTCGGCAACGACGCCCACATCAACGGCCGCGAGACCGAGGACCGCACCACCCTCGACCTGCCCGCCCAGCAGGAACGCCTGTGGCGCGCCGCGCACGCCGCGAACCCGCGCACGGTCCTGGCGGTCACCTCCGCCTACCCGTACGCACTCACCGACGCCGCGGCCGTGCTTCCCGCTCTGCTCTGGACGGCCCACGGCGGGCAGGCCGCCGGGACCGCGCTCGCCCGGATCCTCGCCGGCGACGTCTCCCCGGCCGGCCGACTGCCGCAGACCTGGTACACCTCCGACGCCGAGCTGCCCGGCCTGCTGGACTACGACATCATCGGCTCCCGGCAGACGTACCTGTACTACGAGGGGACACCTCTCTTCCCGTTCGGCCACGGGCTGTCGTACGCCGCGTTCACCTACTCCGGCGCGGAAGCGGAGCTCGACGGCGACCTGCTGCGGGTGTCGCTGACCGTCACCAACACGGGCACCGTCGCCGCCGACGAGGTCGCCCAGCTCTACGTACGGGCCGTGGCACCGTCCGTCGTCCGGCCGCTGCGGCAGCTCGTCGGACACCGCCGCCTGCACCTGGCGCCCGGCGCCGGGCAGCGCGTGGACTTCACGGTTTCGGTGACCGAGCTCGGCCACTGGGATGTGGCGCACGGCCGCTGGACCGTCGAACCCGGCACGTACGAGATCCAGGCCGGAGCCTCCAGCACGGACATCAGGCTCACCGCCGTCGTCACGGTCGGCGGCGAACCGTCCGGCCCGCGCCCCGTCCTGCACCGGGGTCTCGAAGCCGCCGACTACGACGAGCAGCTCGCCACCGAGATCGTCGACCGTGCCAAGACGGACGGCGACGCCGTCACCGCCACCGCGCCCGGGAACGAACTCCTCTACCGTCGCTGTGACTTCGCGGCCGGAATCCGCGTCGTCGCCGTGTCCGCGGCGGGGGAGGGCGCCGTGGAGGTCACGGTCGACGGCCGCACCACGGACATCGACATCCCCGCCACCGAAGGGCCGTACGACTACCGCGCCCATGAAGCGCCGCTGACGGCCTCCGGTGTCCTGGACGTGCGCGTCACCCTGCGCGGCACCGTGCGCCTTGCCGGGCTCACCTTCATCGGAGCCACCGAGTGACCTCGCCCGCCCGCCGAACCCCCGCCACTTCCCCTCCAGTTGCCCCCGGCAAGGAGTCCTCATGAAGTTCACCGACGGCTTCTGGCTCATGCGTGAGGGCGTCCGCGCCTGCTACGCGACCGAGATTCGCGATCTGCGCGTCACCGCCGACCGGTTCACCGCCTACGCGGCGGTCAAGCACGTCGCCCAGCGCGGCGACACTCTCAACACCCCGCTGATCACCGTCGACTGCTTCGCTCCGGCGGAAGGGATCATCGGCGTACGCACCACTCATCATGCGGGCAAGGTCAACCACGGGCCGGACTTCGAGTTCCCCGGACTCGACCCCGCGACCGCCGCCGCCCGCACCCGCCGGGACGGCGCCGTCACCGAACTGACCAGCGGCCCGCTGACCCTGCGCATGGACGGCGACGGACCGTGGGGCATGACCTTCCTCGACTCCGGGGGCCGCCGCCTCACCGCGGTCGACGCCAAGGGCACCGCCTTCGCCACCACTCCAGACGGCGCGCACCACATGATCGCCCAACTCGCCCTGGATGTCGGCGAGAACGTCTACGGGCTCGGCGAGCGCTTCACCCCGTACGTCAAGAACGGCCAGACCGTCGACATCTGGCAGGCGGACGGCGGCACCAGCAGCGAGCAGGCGTACAAGAACATCCCGTTCTACCTCTCCTCGCGCGGCTACGGCGTCTTCGTCAACCACCCCGGCAAGGTGTCGTTCGAGATCGGCTCGGAGTCGGTCGGCCAGGTGCAGTTCAGCGTCGAGGACCAGTCGCTGGAGTACTACGTCGTGGCCGGCCCGACCCCCAAGGACATCCTTGCCCGCTACACCGCACTGACCGGCCGGCCCGCGCTGCCCCCGGCCTGGTCGTTCGGCCTGTGGCTGACGACTTCGTTCTGCACCTCGTACGACGAGGAGACCGTCACCTCGTTCGTCGACGGAATGGCCGAGCGCGACATTCCGCTGTCGGTCTTCCACTTCGACTGCTTCTGGATGCGCGAGTACCAGTGGTCGGACTTCCAGTGGGACCCGGATGTCTTCCCCGACCCGGAGGCCATGCTGGCCAGGCTCAAGGAACGCGGCCTGCGCATCAGCATGTGGATCAATCCGTACATCGCTCAGAAGTCGGCGCTGTTCGCGGAGGGCGCCCAGCACGGATATCTGGTGCGACGGCCGAACGGCGACGTCTGGCAGTGGGATCTGTGGCAGCCCGGCATGGCCCTCGTCGACTTCACCAATCCGGCCGCCCGGGAGTGGTACAACGCCAAACTGCGTGTCCTCCTGGACCAGGGCGTGGACTGCTTCAAGACGGACTTCGGAGAGCGGGTGCCGACGGACGTGGTCTGGTACGACGGTTCCGACCCTGAGCGGATGCACAACTACTACGCCCAGATCTACAACCGCACCGTCTTCGAACTCCTGGAGAAGGAGCGCGGGCACGGCGAAGCGGTGCTCTTCGCCCGCTCGGCGACGGCGGGCGGCCAGCAGTTCCCGGTCCACTGGGGCGGCGACTGCTTCGCCTCGTTCACCGCGATGGCCGAGTCGCTCCGCGGCGGCCTCTCCCTGTCCCTGTCCGGGTTCGGCTTCTGGAGCCACGACATCGGCGGCTTCGAAGGCACGCCCGACCCGGCGGTCTTCAAACGCTGGCTCGCCTTCGGACTGCTCTCCTCGCACAGCCGCCTGCACGGCAATGTGTCGTACCGGGTGCCGTGGGCGTTCGGCGACGAGGCCGTGGACGTGGCCCGGAAGTTCACCCTCCTCAAGCACCGCCTCATGCCGTACCTGTACGGGGTCGCGGCCGAGGCCCACCGCACCGGCATCCCGGTGATGCGTCCGATGTTGCTGGAATTCCCCGGCGACCCCACGACCCGGATGCTGGACCGCCAGTACATGCTCGGCCCGGACCTGCTGGTGGCCCCGGTCTTCACGGAGGACGGCCAGGTCGAGTACTACGTCCCCGAAGGCACCTGGACCCACCTGCTGACCGGCGAGACGGTCACCGGACCCGTCTGGCGCCACGAGACACACGGTTTCGACAGCCTGCCGATCCTGGTCCGCCCCGGCGCCGTGCTCCCGTGGGGCGCGGACGACCAGCGCCCGGACGGCGACTGGCTGGACGGACTGACGCTGCGCGTGTTCGGCCCGGCGTCGGCGACGACCGTTACGCCGGTCACGGTGCCGGACCTGGCAGGCGTCCCGGCGGCGACCTTCCACGTCGCACGGGACGCGGACACGCTGTGCGTCACGGCCGACGGAACGGACCGGCCGTACCGCGTGATCGTGGAGGAGAGCGGGGCGACGGGGGAGGGGACGGTGAGGGTGACCGTGACGGGCTGATCCCCTCGGCAGAGGCCCGTCCGCAGCCCGGCGCACCGGGCCGCCGAACGGGCCTTCTGCGCCGACCGGTTCAAGCGGGCGAGCGATATCGCTCCGACCGCGAACGTCACCGGTGTCAGCGCGCCGACCGTCATCGCGAAGCCGCAGCCACCGCCGGGGAAGGTGTCACGCGCCCATCGCCAGAGCCTCGCGCCGCCGAAGGTGGCCCCCATCGCCGGGACGACGATGCCGAGGACGACAGCTGTCATGCAGGCGCAACCGTAGGCGGCGTCCCGGCGGCGCCCTGACGGAGCCGTGGCCGTACGCGGTGTGCGCGCCGGGCATGTCGGCGAACCGGCCGCGGCCCTGCGGCGGCGCGGCCTGACCGATCCGCTCATGATGCCGGCCCTCCGCGGCCCGGCAGGACGCCGAAGCCGGTCGCGTACTGCTCGCGATCTCGCAACTCGGTCGCCGTCCCTGCGAGGGGCTCGTCACTGGGTGAACCGCGGCAGCCACTTGGCCTGATAGTCGGGGTGGCCGGCATCCTCCGCCGCCATCTGCCGGACGACGAATCCGAGCCCGACCGCGCGGCCCGAGGGGAAGTCGTGGTGGGGGCGGTCGACGTCCAGGGCGGCGACCTCCTCGTACTCGTCCAGGAGCACTCTGCTCGTCTCGATGCGGCGGAGTGTGCGCGCGGGATCCTGAAGGGCGATGTGGTCGTCGTAGCCATGCGTCCGCAGGCTGAACGCGATGGCGCTGGTCCGGTCGTGGACCTCGCCCGGCGTCTCGGCGGGGCACCGCCAACTCGCGCCGCCGGCTGCTCGCGCGACTTGTTCCTCCTCGGCCAGGCGGGCCCGGACAAAGGCCACCATGTCGGAGTTGTCAGTCATCGGGTTCCGCATCCTCCACAGTCGGGTACGGCCCCGGACCGGCAAGATCACTCGCCGCTCCGGGGCCGCGCTGTTCGTTCAGCACGAGGATGCCGTACGGCGGAAGCCGAGGGCACATCGCGCCCGCGCGTGTTCCGTCATACGGATATGCTCTCCGCCGAGTTACCGCGCCCGCACGGTGGCCAGCACGTCCCGGTCGGGCTGCAGGGTCAGCGTCGGCACGGGGTTGACGTCACCCGGGTCCACGTCCAGTTCGAACCGGCGCGCGAGCACCGCCAGGATCAGCACCGCCTCGACCATCGCGAACCGCGTACCGAGGCAGACCCGGGGTCCGCCACCGAACGGGAACCAGGCGTACTCCGCGATGTCGTCGCCGTTGTCGGCGTCCCAGCGCTCCGGGCGGAACGCATCGGGCTCCGGGAACCACCGCTCGTCGCGGTGCGTCGCCCACTGGCTGCTCCACACCCTCGTTCCCTTCGGCATGTCCACGCCGCCGATCCGGGCCCCGTCCTTCGCGACTCCGGTCACCAGCCAGATCGTCGGGTACAGGCGCAGCGTCTCCTTCACCACCGCCTGGGTGTACGTCAGCCGCGCGTAGTCGTCGAACTCCGGCTCCCGTTCGCCGAGGACACGGTCCAGCTCCTCGGTGAGCGCCGTGCGCGTCCGCGGATTGCGCGACAGCAGGTACCACGCCCACACCAGCGTGGAACTGGTCGTCTCGTGCCCGCCGATGTACAGGGTGACGGTCTCGTCGCGGATCTCCTGGTCGGTGAGGTGCGCGCCGGTCTCGTCCACCGCGGTCAGCAGCCGGCTCAGCAGGTCGGGGCGCTCGTCGTCGCCGTCGCGGTGCCGGGCCACGACGCGGCCCACCTCGGCGTCGATGACCGCGGCGGCCTTCTTGATCCGGGCTCGGCCGGGCGTCGGCACCCAGTCGGGGAGCAGGGCGCCGATGCCGCTGAACTCCTTGCCGATCTCCTGCTGGGCGACATCCATCGCCCGGCCCATCGCCTCGGCGTCCGCCGGGGTGTCCACCCCGAAGATGGTGCGGACCGCGATCTTCTGCGTCAGTGCGGCCATCTCCCGCTTGATGTCGATGCGTTCACCACCGGACCAGGTGTCCGCGAGCTCCACCGTGCTGCCCGCCATCGTCGCCGCGTACGACCGCACCTGCTTCGGCCGTACCGACGGCTGGACCAGGGACCGCTTCCGCCGCCAGTCCGGACCACGCGCGACCACCACGCCGTTGCCCATCACGGTACGGAACGCGATGCCCAGCGCCGGCTGGTCGAAGGTCCGCTCCGTCTCGGTGAGCAGCTCGCCTATGCACTCCGGATCGGCTATGAACACACAGGGGTTGGGGCCGAAGCGCCACCGCACCATGTCCCCGTACCCGCGCAGCCGCTCGAAGAACTCCAGTGGGTTCTTCCCGAACTGCGGCAGATTCCCGAGGAACGGCAGCCCCTTCGGGCCCGGTACGGGCACGTGGCCGCGCGATTCGGCATCGGCGGCCGGGCCGGTCTCCGTGGACATGAAAGATCTCCGCTCCCTGGTGGCGCACCGGTGTCCGGTACGCGGCGACGTGGCTCGACTCCGGAGGGCCGCAGGGCCGGTGACCCCATCGGCCTTGTGGAGTACGTGAGTTGTCGAGGATATCCGGGTCTCGTTACGGGAGTTGGTCGGTCGGGACGGTGCCGCGGACCGGGATCCTGCCCGCTCTCCCGTCCACGTGAGGGGAGAGGGGCGATTCCTCAGCGGTCGCCGGTCCTCGCGGCCCCGCATGATCCGGCCTGTTCGGCGGACGGCTCGGCCACGGGAAACGCCGCGGCGCCCCGCCCCACAGGTGTGGGG
>NZ_JBHVEE010000092.1:0-40596 GCF_042802415.1 Streptomyces sp. NPDC057486
GCCCGCAACTCGGCGGCCTGTTCCACGGACAGCTCCATACCAAGAGACCCTGCCACACAAGATCAAGTAATGCTGACGGAATCACAAGACACTAGGTAGTCGTCTCTGCCGAGCGCAATCGGAGCGAACACGCAGAATGCCGTCATCTCCGACTCGGGTACGATTCGCTCGCCGAAGTTGATGGTGCTGCCGTAGCTGAACGGGCAGGTGCCACGGAGCTGTTCGGCGAGGAAGCCCACCGCGTGGGCCCAGATCACGTTGGTCGAGTTCACGCTGAGGCAGAGTTCCGGCGAGCCGTGCTGCCAGTCCGGATGTTCTGCCAGCGACAAGCCGTAGGTGAGCGTCGTAAGAAGCCCGTCCGGCAGGTCGTCGTACACAATCTCCGTCACGCCACGCAGGCCCTGTTTAGTCGACTCGACAGGGAAGAACCGGGGCTCTCTTCCGCCGGAGAGTCGATCAAGGTGGGCGAGGTACTTCTCTACGCGACTGGCCATGTAACCAGCCTGCACGATCGCTCACACGTGGACGCCACCGGGGGCGTCACCAGTAACGCTCCGCAACAGGTCCACAGAAGTTGAGCCAGAACCCGAGTTTTGACAGCGCTGGGGTAGTTTCCGGGGCAGCATCGGGGTGCTCCTGGTGAAAGGACCTGGTCATGCCGCAGATGTCCGAGGTCGAGCTGTACGCGGCGATCCGGCGTGATCACCGTGCCGGCATGAAGATGCGCGAGCTTGAGCGCAAGCACAACGTGTCGTGGCGGACGGTCGAGAAGGCCGTGGACTCCGTCTGGCCGGAGCCGAGGAAGAAGCTGCCGCCGCGGCCGGCTGACTCCTGCGGCTTCCGTCTCGACGGCCCGCCGCCCTCGCGGGCGGCGGGCCGTCCCATGCGCTGACGTCATTTCGGAGGGTCCCGTCTGACTTCTTGTGGCCGACGATCTCGGAGATCATCCAGCCCTGACACGGACACGCAGGTCGCGTCTTCAACTCGCCGGGACCATCGCCAGCGCCTCGTTCAGGTGGTGCTCGGCGACCCCTCGCATGAACTCCCGGTCGGGGAAGTCCCCGTCGAGCAGCCGCAGCGGGCCGGCTGTCAGCGACAGATGCTGGGTGAGTTTGTAGAGCGCGAGGCGGTCCTCGTCGAGGCCGTCCACCGTCAGCTGCTGGTACTGGCTGCCGGTATGGCGGAGGCGTAGGAACACGTGCTCCCACTCGACGTCGAAGTACAGCAGGTTCTCGATGTCAATCACGACGGGATGGCCGTCCCGGTCGACCATGACGTGGTCCAGGCCCAGCTCGCCGTGGACGACGGAATACTCGGCGCGCGGCCGCACTGCCGTGGTCAGCTGACGCAGCCGCTCCTCCAACTGAACGCGGGCGTCGGCGATCCTGTGGTCGCGCGCGGCCGCCTCGGCGAGGCAGCGCAGCGCGAATACGAGTGCTGCCTGCTCGCACGAGGCCGACCGCGACGTGCCGCCCGCGTCGATCAGGGCCACCTTGCCGAAGGACGGCGCCCGGTGGGCGCGCATCATCGCCAGGCTCTCGGCGAGGCGCATCATGGTCGGCTCCGCGGCGCGCGGGTCGCGGTTGCGCAGGTCCATCAGCTTCTCGCCAGGCACGTCCTCGACGATCGCGAGGTCGGCCGGGTAGTGGGCGCGGTCACGGTCGACCAGATGGATCTCAAGGACCCGAAGGCCCAGCGCGCCCAGCCGCGCGTGCGCGGCCTCGAACAGGTCGAGCCCGATGCCGGGTGAGAACGGGTCGGCGAGGTCGCCATCGTGCTCGGTGGTCGGCCAGTAGTTCTCGGAGTCCTCCCACAGATAGGCGATCGCCGTCATGGCGTCGTCCATCGTCAGCCGGTAGACGCCCTTTGTGGTGCCGCCCGCGAGTCGCTCGACCGCCTCCAGCCGTCGTCCGCCGCCCAGCGCGGCCCGCGCCGCACCCGCCAACTGATTCAGCGTCACTTTTTTCGGTGCCACGCCCGCAACCCGCCTTCAGCCTCGATGACTGGGGCACCTTACGCGAGTCATCGTTCAACGCCGAACGAATTGTTTCAAAGGTGTCATGCATGATTTAAGAACAGGCGCCAGGCGGCATGCCATCCCATGCACTGACGTCATTTCTCGTGAACATTCGCTTACCCATCGACCGTCAGATGCTGCCCAAAGTGCCGGACAAATGCTGCTGCTCTGACCGGCAGCGCTGCGGTTGCCCGCCGGGGTGGTTCAGACGCTCTTCCATCCGTCGCGGAAGGCGGTCTGGGTCTGCCACGTGGTGCGGCTGCGGTCTGCGTGGAGCAGGCGCCAGGCGGTGATCTCGGAATCGTGCAGCCACAGTTCACCCAGTCCGGGGCCTTCGAGCGGGGGAAGGCCGGCACTGTCGGCGAGGTGCCGGCCGATCACTGTTGCTGCGGTGGTCCGCTGCTTGGGGTCCATGTCGGCGACGGCGGTCATCAGCTGGTCGGCCAGTCCCGCTCCGTCGCCGTCCAGAGCGCGCAGGACCTGGTGCTTGATGTTGACGGGCATGAGGACTGGTGTGCCGGAGGCCTGCCACAGCTGGAACCAGAAGTCGTGGGGCTCGTCCGAGGGTACTGGCAGCGCGGCCAGGAGCGAGACCAGGTGACTGGTGGCCGCGTATCCGGCGGAGTGCGCTGTCGCGATCAGGGTGACGTCGGCGATCTGCTCCACGCTGAGCGAGCCGGCACCGAAGTCGCGGGTGAGGTTCATGTGCTGAAGCAGGTAGTCGCCCAGCGACTCGGGCTGGCGCACATCAGGGATCATAGGCTGTCCTCCCGCAGTCCTCGATCGTTGCAGCGCCGCCGATCACCGTGTGGAGCATTCGTCCTGATTGGCCGGGGAGTGCCCAGCTCACGAGTTCGGGTGGCAAAGGCCCCGGGGCCTTGTGGTGCGGGGCGGCTGTCCGGTCGCCCCGTCCATGACTTCAGGAGCGGAAGCCGATAACCCCGAAACCAGGCCGTGCCTGCGCGCGTCGCATCCATTCGAGGCACTGCATCACGGCCTCCACGACTTCGGGCTCCAGCGGCGGGGCCTGTCCCGACTCGTCGACCGCGCGCTTGCCGGCCTCGAACTGCTCCAACGCCTGGGCGATGTGATCGGGCGTCCATTCGCCGCAGCCCGGTGTGAAGGCGTACGGCAGTGGAGCGGGCGGGGCGCCGTGGCTGAAGGATTCCACGGACACGGTGGTGATACCGAGAGCGTTCAGCCCCTGGTCGACGACCGACAGCCAGCCGCCCCTGTGCGGTGTGAAACAGTCGTTGGGCAAAAACACGCCGGTGAGCGAGCACAGCCGGTCGTAGGCGTAGCCGTACTGAAAGGCATGGTCACTGTTCTCGCTGAAGGGCCCGCCGTGGATGACCGCGTGCAGGGCCTCGTACGCCGTGGGGGCTCCCTGCCCGATCGCGTGGCTGTGATAGTCGTCGTCGCGGGCCAGGTCGTCCCCGAAGTTGCTGCGTATCGCCTCCAGCAGCTGGGTATCGCCGGAGCCGACCAGGGCACGCGTAGCGGCAACGTCGAGCAGGTACACGCTCAGAGATGAACTCATGGGACGAGCCTATGGGAAGCCGCTGACACTCCTGCGCGCGGCCGCGGACCGGTGGAGGACCATGGCTATCCCGGCCGGTATGGGCACTGTGGGCAGGTCAGTTGATGGTCCAGTCGCGCAGCTGACGGGCGCGGCGAGCGACGCTCAGCGTTCCCGCGGCGGCGTCGCGCACGAGGGCGACGACCTCATGCACCACTACAGAAGGAATGCAGTGAGTAACGAAAGCGTTGACGAGGAATTCCCTCACTTTTCGATGGTTCAGCTGCACTTTCGTGAACCCGTAAAGGGTGCGTCCGTGCCGGAATTCCTCAATGTTCCACATGAAGCGATCGGGGCGGTGTATCAGTCTCTAAGGGCTGTCCCGTAATCCCTGGCGGGCGCACGACGACAGCTACGGCACCTCGCTGCGTTGTCGGAACGCCCGAATACGCCCAGTATGAGGACGGTCCTCCGCCTTGCGATGCACCGCATCTGACGCCGCGCGCTGATCCACCAGGGATTACGGGACAGCCCTTAGACTTCCTGGAAAGTGTAACGATTGAGCCGTATGGGGAATTGGTCAAATTCGGCACCACCGGATTGTTCGGAATTATCCTGTGGGATCCGCGCACAGGGCACGTGGTGCGATCCGGTAAACAAATGGACCATGTGATGATGGTCAATACCACTCTCGAGCGTTTCTCCCTGTGTGTGCGCGGTCTTATCGAGCGCTATCCATTTGATGTCGATGAACGTGGGGACAGTTGGGACGTCGCCGCGCAAGACGTGGAAGATTTTCTACGCCACACCGATCCGGAGGCATATGTAATCGATGGGAATCTGTGGTACGAAGTCAAGTGGGATATCGCAAATGGGGGCTTTGGTTAGAGCGCGCAGAAATAAACTCGCGTTTTCTCGCCCGGTGTCTCGTCGTAATCATCGCGGAGGCGGTCAAGGCCCCGGAGCAGGGGGCGCGATGCACTCTGAGCGGAGGCGAGTGGCTCTCGTACTACGACGACGTCACCGTCACCGACGCGAAGCAGCTGGACATCGCCCATATGGTCCCGCTTGCCGAGGCCTTCGACAGCGGTGCTTTCGCGTGGGACGCAGCGCGGCGCATGCGATACGCGAATGATGTCGTTGCCCAGCGGTCGCTCGTGGCCGTCACCGCGAAGACCAACTGGAGCAAAGCGGCAAGGATGCGTGGGAAAGGCCGCGGAACGGCTCGGCGAGGTCCGGGCGCTGGCATCGGTGGCGGACGACGAGATCGGCGATGCTCTGGAACTGCTCTGGGGCACCGCGGCGGTGAACACGTGGAACTCCCGTCGGGCGGGGGTGCTGTCGTGGCTCGGCTGGTGTCGGGAGCGCGGTTACGAGGGGCCGACGGTCCCGGACTGGGCGAAGCGGCTGGCGGCGCCGGACTCCGAGATCCCGGCCCGCTCGAAGATGGCGATCGACCGGCTGATCGCGCGACGCGAGGTGCACCTGCGGGAGAAGACGCTGTGGCGGATGCTGTAGGAGACAGCCGGGTGGGCGGAGGAAATCCTCGGCGTCAACATCGAGGATCTGTCGCCGGGCGCCGTTGCCCGGTCAAGGCGAAGGGCGCCCGGAGCAAAGCCCGCCACCGGGGCCAGGCTTGCGAGGACTACGTACTGGAGCCCGTGTACTGGGATTCCGGTACCGCTCGGTTGCTGCCCCGTCTGCTGAAAGGCCGCACCCGCGGGCCGGTGTTCGTCACCCACCGCCGCCCGGGGCCGGGCAAGGTCGTCAGTCCCCGCGACGTGTGCCCGGACATCAACTGGTCCGTCTCTCCTACGGGCAGGCCCGCGCCCTGCTCGACGAGCACACCGCCCTGCGCGGACCGGGCACGGGCTGGGACCTGCACGAGTACCGCCATTCCGCCCTGACCCATCTCGGCGAACAGGGCGCCTCGCTGTTGATGCTGATGGCGAAGTCCCGGCACAAGAAGCCGGAGAACGTCCGCCGCTACTTCAAGTCGTCCCCCGAGGCGATCGCCGAGCTCACGAGCCTGCTCGCGCCCGGCGGCAGCAACCGCTGAGCCGCGTTCCTTGATCCTTCTCGGTGGCAACGGCGGTGGCGGAGAGGAGCGTTGCAGCGGCAAGGCTGCCCCAGAGGGCGGCCGAGCCGTGGGAGGCGAGAGCGGTGATGACCGCCGGGGAAACGGCGAGGCCGAAGCCCGTGGAGAGCTGGAAACGGGCGAGGGTGCGTCCCAGGACATGGGCCGGGGCGAGGGCGGTGACGAGCGCGGTGGCGCTGCCGGCATAGATGATCTCGCCGATGGTGCAGACCACGGACACCGTGGCGACGGCCGGGGCACTCCAGCCGTGTCCCAGTGAGGTGGCCGCGAGGAACCCGAGGTAGGACGCGGCAAGCACCACGCCGGCAAGAGCCAGCACGGTCCGCCGGGAAAAGCGGGACAGCAGGACGGTGACCGGAACCTGCAGGGTGACCACCAGCACGGTGTTGGCCACGAAGATGGCTGCCGACCACACCGGGGATGCGTGCAACTGTGTCACCAGGACCATGGGGAGCGCGATTTCGGGGACGTTGAGGCAGAAGACGTAGACCACGTTGGCGGCCAGCAGCGCGCGCATCCGAGGTGCGGGCCCGTCGGCCCTGTCCTTGGCCGGAGCAGCGGCCGGATGCGTGTGCAGGTGGACCGACCATGCCAAGGCTGCCGCAGCGAGATAGGCGAGCCCGGTGACGGCTGCCAGCGCCTGCAATGCGGTGGTGCCGCCCGCCAGGCATGCGGTGGCGAGGAGGGCGCCCGCGCCCAGGCCGGCGTTGCGCAGGGAGCGGCCTGCTGCGAGAGCGGCGTCGCGTTCGCGGCCGTGGGCGACCGCGGCCACTAGGGCTGCATGGGCGGCCGGCCATGCCTGGTTGCCGATGCCGAGGAAGAGTGCCGCCGTCGCGAACAGCCAGACGTGCCCCGCCGGGGTGGCCAGCAGCAGCGCCACGCCCAGCACCCGCACCAGCATCGACGCTGCCACGACCGTGCTGCGTGCGCCCCGGTCCAGCCATCGGCCGACAGCGGGCATGCACGCCAGACCCACGACGACGCCGACCGTCATGGCGATGCCGGTGGCCGACGCGGACAGCCTCAGCACCGTCACCCCGTAGAGCAGCAAAAAGGGCCGCAGCAAGCCGGTGCCGAGCGCGTCCACGGCCAGGGCGACGGCATAACGGGGGCCTCCGGAGGCACGGACGAGGGCGCGCGGCTGGATCTTGGTGGTGGTTGCCATGGCGTCAACGGTGCGTTCGGCCGCCGGACCCACTATGTCGGTTGACGGACACCGTCAATCGACGCGGTCATCGGCCATCCGACCAGCGATGATGAGGGGATGACGTTGAGGATCGACATCGGCGGCCTGCCGTCCGGGCGACTGCGGTTCGCTGCGTCCCCGCTGGCCGAGCTGACCGCGATGCTGCACGTTCTGGCCGAACCCGGACATCACCCGCAGCTCGCCGGCTGGGCCGGGGACGTCTGGGCCGGGCTGCGGCCGGAGCTGGCCGAGCGGCTCAGGGAGGCGGAGTTCCTTTGGCGTTCCTCACGAGCCGACTTCCTGGTCCCCGCCCGTCCCCGGCTGACCCTCGCCGAGGAGTTGGACGATGTAGACCGGATCGACGATGAAACCTATGTGACCGCCGCGCTCATTACCACGTGCGGCAGCAACCGGATCCACTTCGCCGCGCCGTCGCCGCTCGTCGACGCGGCGGCGCGTGAGCGGGCCCTGGACCTGGCCCAGGCCCGCGGCGCGCTCCAAGAGGCCTTCGCTGAACGGCTGCTCGCGGACCCGGCCGCCGTGCGGGCGCGAGTGCGTGACACCCTCGAACAGTGCGCCGAGGCCTTCTTCGACGCCGCCTGGACGGGCGTCGCCGTGCAACTCGCCACCGACCTGCGCCTGAAGAACGACCTGCTGAAGCGCCAGGGCATCGGGGCGGCACTCGCGTCGGTCTCCAGCGCCGTGACCCTGGCGCCGGACGGCAACTGCATCATCGTGGACAAGCTGCAGGACAATGCGACCGCCGCCCACGGCACCGGGGTCACCTTCCTCCCCAGCGTCTTCGGCCGCCCGCACCTGGTGGTGGTCCACGCGCCCGGGTGGCAGCCGGTGGTGCAGTACCCCGTGGCCGAGGCGAGTCCATCGGAGCCGGTATCGCTGGAAACGGTCACGCTACGGCTGGAGGCGCTCGCGCATCCGGTACGGCTGCGGCTGCTGCGCACCCTGGCCCGCGGTTCGCACACCACTGGTGAGCTGGCCCACGCCTGGGAACTTTCGCCCCCGGAGGTTTCCCGCCACCTCGCTGTCCTGCGCCGCGCGGGCCTGCTCACGGCCCGGCGGCAGGGGCGTTACGTCCGTTACACCGTCAATCTGCCCGATCTGACGGCGCTGGGGGCCGATCTGCTGGCGGCCGTACTGCGCTGAGTAAGGGCTGTCCCGTAATCCCTGGTGGATCAGCGCGGGGCGTCGGATGCGGTGCATCGCAAGGCGGAGGACCGTCCTCATACTGGGTGTATCCGGGCGTTCCGACAACGCGGCGAGTTGCCGTAGCCGGCGTCGTGCGCCCGCCAGGGATTACGGGACAGCCCTTTAGCTTCGGTCTGCCAGAACGCGGGCGACCGCCGCCTTCGCAACATCGTCCAACTCGGCAGGCCGCCGAGCAGTACCGGCGCGACCTGTGGGGTGTCATAAGTCCGCATGTCTTCTGATCCGGGCGTTCGTCAGTTCCCCGTGATCTCCGTCAGGATGCATTGCTGTACTCGTGGATGAGTCCGCCGAGGGCGTTGTGACGCTGGACGTGCTGCGTCGGGAAGGGGATGACGTTCGGATCGTCGGCAGGGGCTCGCAGTTGCAGGGCCCGGTGCGGCCTTCCGGAGTTGTAGTGCTCGGCGTAATCGGCGAGGACCCGCTGGGCGTGCTGCTCGTTGTAGATCAGGAGCCGATCGGTGCACTCGGCGCGGACGCTGCGAATGAATCTCTCGGCGTGGGCGTTCATCTTCGGCGCCTGCGGCGCACTCTTCAAGATCGATATGTTCTTGCTCGTGAAGATGGCGTTGAAGGTGTCGGTGTACTTCGCGTCCCGGTCCGGCCAGGACAGCCATGGCCGGGTACCGAGTTGGCGGCGCAGCACGGCGACTTCGTGGTGCAGCGCCAGCAGTTCGACGTCCTTGGCTCGTTGGGAACGAGGGAGCAGGAGCAGCAGCCCGAGGAGGCGGACAGAGGCGAGATGGACCATGCGGAGCACCACGGCGCTCGAGCATGCCATGATCGGAGGCGGGCCTCGAAGTCCCAGGTCGAAGTACGAGAGTTATGGCACCCCACAGGCCTTCCCGGCTTCAACCCTACGATCGTGAGGGTCGCCTTCCCTGCATCGTTCGCATGCTGGACGCACCGGTGAGACGGTTCACACGGTCCGACACAGTGACGGACGATCACGAGTTCAAATAGGTGAGCACGACCAGAACACGCCGGTGATCCCCCTCGCTTTGGGAGAGTCCGAACTTGAGGAAGATGTTGCTGACGTGCTTCTCGACGGCGCCGTCGCTCACCACCAGCTGCCGGGCGATCGCCGAGTTCGTCCGCCCCTCGGCCATCAGCCCCAGCACCTCCCGCTCCCGCGGGGTGAGCCCGGCCAGCACGTCCTGCTTGCGGCTGCGGCCGAGCAGTTGCGCGACGACCTCCGGGTCCAGTCTTGCTGTGCTCCGGAGCTCTGGATTGAGGCTCCGCTTGGCGGGTATGGGTGCCATGCATCCCTGCGAAGGGTGGGCTCCCGCACCCCGCCGTCGAGCGCCGGTTCCCGGCGTCGGCGGCCTGTCGCGCTCCCGCCCGAGCGGGCGAGAGGCGCAGGGACAGGGGATTTTTCAGCGGGTCAGTTCGTCCTAAGTGACTTGAAGCTGTACGCCGAGGGTTCCCTTTTGCCCGGTGGATCCGTACGCATTCAGCCTCGTTGTTTCGATGCCTGCCAGACCATCCGGGAAACAGGTCAATCGACGGTATGGCCCTCTTCTCCTCCGTACTGGGGAAAACCCGTGGCCCGGGGCGCGGCTGCCTGGCGAAGGGCTTCGCAAGGGCCGGAGAAGAACCCCGGAGGAAGCCACCGAGGCGCTGTAAGCGCCCGGCCCATTCGAGGGGCCGGGCGCTTCCGTTATGCGGTGTCTTACGTCGAGGCCGGACGCCGCGCCTGCCCGGCGCGCTGCTGCGCTATGGCCTCGCGGGTGGGCACGGACCGTGTCGACCACTATCCGCATTCAGCACGTTGCCGGAGCTGTTGCTCGCGTGCGGTCGTCACTGACGCGGATGTTGCGGGGGAGGCCGTGGTAGGGAACGTGCACGATGTGCCGTGCCGGAGGCGTGGTCGCGGTCATGGCGGTCACCCCGCGCTTCCCTGACTGCGTGGCTGAGATGGCGAAGGACATACGTCAGCCCGCCAAGGCGGTGGGGGGCGTGATCAATGGCGCGTTGTCACTGGTCACGGGCGTGGAGTCGGTGCTGGGAGCCGTAGCGGCGGCCACGTTGACAGGTGTGGTTAATGAGATTAGCTTTTAGCTAGATAAGTTAGCCAACCTGGGAGATGTCATGACCGAGCACCTCGCCGTCGACGGCGGCACGATCGCTTACGAGGTGACGGGGTCCGGCCCGCTGATCGTTCTCGCGCACGGCATGGGTGACAGTCGCGCCGCGTACCGTGCTGTGATCCCGCCGCTGGTGGCGGCGGGCTATCGGGTCGCCACGGTCGATCTGCGCGGCTGCGGCGAGTCCAGCGTCGGCTGGCCGGCCTGGAGCCGCACCGCAATCGCCGGCGACCTGCTCGCCGTGATCCGCCACCTGGGTGGCCCGGCCGTGCTTGTCGGCCACTCGATCTCCGGCGGCGCCGCCACCATCGCCGCGGCGCAGGAGCCCTCGCTGATCACCGCGGTTGTCGAGTTGGCGCCGTTCACCCGCAAGCAGTCGATCCGCCTCGCCGACCTGCGGGTGAAGCGCTTCAGGCGGGGCATGCTGCGGCTGCTCGGCGCGGGCGCGTTCGGCAGCGTGCCCCTCTGGCGCTCGTACCTCGATGTGGCCTACCCCGGCGTGAAGCCGGCCGACTGGGCCGAGCGGCTCGGCCGCATCGACTCCCTGCTGAGCGAGCCGGGCCGGATGAAGGCCCTGCAGGGCATGGGCCGCAGCGCCCCGACCGACGCCGGCGCGCAGCTCGGCAAGGTCCGCTGCCCGGTCCTGGTTGTGATGGGCACGCTCGACCCCGACTGGGCCGACCCGCACGCCGAGGGTTCGGCGATCGTTGATGCCCTGCCGTCCGGCCTCGGTCGCCTTGAGATGATCGAGGGCGCCGGGCACTACCCGCACGACCAGTTCCCCGACCAGGTGGTTTCGCTCATGCTCGCCTTCCTCCGATCGGACGCCGCCCGTGCCTAGGGCCGGCCTGGACCCGGCGGCCGTGGTCGCGGCCGGTGCCGCGCTCGCCGACGAGGTGGGCCTCGCCGACCTGACGATGGGTTTGCTGGCCGAGCGGGTGGGTGTGCGTACCCCGTCCCTGTACAAGCACGTGGGCGGCCAGGAAGACCTCAACCGGCGCATCGCGGCCCTGGCGTTGCGCGAGGCCGCCGACGCCGTCGGCGTCGCGGTCCAGGGGTACGCGGGCCGTGACGCCCTGGCGGCCGCGGCACGCGCCTTCCGTACCTTCGTCCTGGAGCACCCCGGCCGGTACGCCGCGACGATCGGCATGGAACCGTCCGGCCCGGACGATCCGCTGGCCACCGCGGGCCGGCGGCTGCTCGACTCGTTCACGGCGGTCCTGCGCGGCTACGAGATCGCAGAGTCCGACGTGGACCACGCCCTGCGCATGCTGCGCAGCCTCTGCCACGGCTTCGCCACGTTGCAGTCGGCAGGAGGCTTCCAGTGGAGCGCCGACATCGACGAGAGCTTCGAGTGGCTGATCGCCTTCGCCGACCGGGGCCTGCGCACTCTTTGAGAATGCTGTGGCCGTCGACCGCTGCGACCTCATCGGCGCCTTGCTCTGTCTCGTCGGCATGGCCGTGATCATGTACGCCCCACGGGGCACTGTCCCAGCGGACGCGGGAGCATTCCGCACCTTGCGCGGTGGTCAGGATGACGCGCGAGCCAGTGCCGTACGCGGGCTGCCCGTGCCGGTCGGGGCACCGGCCGGTGTGACTGCCGCGTCCGCGCCCGCCTTCACACTCGCGCCGCCAACTGGCGCGTTCCTTGATGCTCTTGGAGATCCCGGGCGCAGTTGCCCGGACAACGACTGCGGTTATCGGGTCGGATGGGCACGTCGGGTCACAGCCTTGTGGCGTCGAGTTGGTGAGGGACGGTGCCAGCGCGAAGTTCGCGCAGGTCGACGCCGTCCGGATGGTGCGAACCGGCGCTTGACGGCTTCGCCATCCTCGAGGCCGCCGACGGCTTCGGACTGTCCCGCGAGGTCGCCCGCAGCTACCACTTCCTCGTCGACACCCTGATCACTGGCCTGCAAGCCGACCCCGATGACTCCACACCCCCGGAGGACCGGCATGACCGCCGCCCACTCACCCGCGAACACCCCGAAGCCACCCGCTGACGCGAAGATCTCAGCCCTGACACAGCCCGAGGCGACCGTCGGAACGCCAGGCGTGGTCACCGGCCGACCACTGAGCTGGCTGCGAATCGAGGGTCTGGCCGTCGCCGGAGCCGCTCTCGTCGTCTTTGCCACCACCGGGCAGCCCTGGTGGCTGATCCCGGCTCTGTTCCTCGTCCCCGACCTGTCCTGGCTCGCGTACCTCGTCGGCCCGCGGGTGGGCGCCTGGACCTACAACCTCGCGCACACCGCGCCGCTGCCGCTGGCACTGCTCGTCGCAGGAGCCGGATGGCACACCAGCGCGCTCACCGTCGCCGGAGCCGTCGGCCTGTTCCACCTCGGTCTCGACCGCCTCATGAAGTACGGCCTCAAGTACGACCACAGTTTCGGCATCACGCACCTGGGCGTGCATGGTGACCACTGACCGGCCAGCGCAACGAACGAGGCCGTACGTGGCTTCCCCGGCGCTGGCCGGGCAGGCCCTGTGCTCCCGAAGCTGACCTGAAGCGACATGTAGTGCTCTGGAGCCTCCGTCACCTTCCGCTGCGTCCATCGCGATAGACGGCTGCCCATCAACAACCGTTGACCCATTCATCCGGCTGGTCCGGTCTTGCGACAGGCCGGATGTTCAGCACTCGCTCCGAAGCCGTGATCCACCTCGCTATGACGGACCTCATGGCCCGCTGCCTTACCGGCGAGAGCACCATCTCCTGGCGCGACCCGACATCACCGGACCAAGCCAGCATCGCGGGATGAAACACCGGGAGAAAACGGCCTCCAAGCAGAGCCGAGGTCACTGGTCACCAGGACGACCCGCAACCGCGGCAACGCACCGGAGGACCATGTCCGCAGAGCGATCGGACTGCCCGCTCGTACGCCGACTGTGCTCCAGGCAGGTTGGCCAAGCTTTTAAGCTCAGGACTCCGCCCAGGGAAGCCAGGCCCGCACCTCGAAACCCCTGTCGGCGGTGGTGCCGTGTTCCAGGCGGCCGCCGGTGAGGATCGATCTCCCCCAGGGACTTCTGCTGTTCGGAGCTCAGCCGGTCGAACAGCGCCTGACGCACGGCGGCTACATGGCCCGGCGCGGCCCCTGCGGAAGGACGGCAACCCGGAACGCAGGGGGCGGGCTCGAAATCTTGGACACTTCCGGCTTGGATTCACAGGCGCACGATGACCAGGGCGGTGTCGTCGGTGGCGACACCGGGTGGAAGTAGGTCGTTGAGCACGGCGTCGGCGAGGGCTTCGGGGTCGTCTGCCTGGTGGCGGGCCAGGGAGTCGGCGAGCCGGGCGAGGCCGGTGTCGATGTCTTCGCCGCGGCGTTCGATCAGGCCGTCGGTGTAGAGCACGAGAACGGCGCCCTCGCGGAAGGCCGCGACAGCCTGGATCCGGGGGGCGTGTTCAGGGCGGGCGGCCAGTGGCGGGTCGGTGGCCTGGTCCAGGAACTCGACGGTCCCGTCCCTCTGCAGGAGCCCAGGTGGGGGATGGCCGGCGCTGCTGTAGGTGATGGTGCGGGTCTCCCAGTCGATGACTGCCGTGGCCACGGTGGTGTTCTCGGCACCGTCGACGGTGCGGGCGTACAGCCCGAGGGCTTCCAGGGCGCGGGCGGGGCCTTCGGCGACGAGGGAGGCGGCGCTGAGGGCGCTGCGCAGTTGTCCCATGACACCGGCGGCGGGCAGGCCGTGGCCGACGACGTCGCCGACGGCAACGGCGATGCGATCGCCGGGCAGGTCGACCAGGTCGTACCAGTCGCCGGCCACGTTCAGTGCTTCGGCGGCGGGCCGGTAGCGTACGGCCGCCGGATGCCGACCGACCGGGCGAGGAGCGGGCAGCATGGCTTCTTGCAAGGTCAGCGCGACTTCACGGGCGCGGATGAGTTCGGTGACGTCCTCCACCCGGTGCAGCAGCAGCGTCACCCGTCCATCAGATCCGAGCACGGGGATGTTGGTCATGCTGAAGTACCGCTCGTGCCACACGCCGGGCTGGTCGGGGTCCTCCATGTCGTAGCGCTGCAGCGCCATGATGCTGCGCTCACCGGTGCCCGCCGCCTGGCGCAGTGACGCCAGAACTCTGAGCAGGAGAGGCTCGGAGGGGTCCTTTTCGGGGTGGTCCTCGGGCACGAAGCGACCGACTACCTGCTCGCGGACAACGCCCCGGAGGCGCAAGAACTCCGCGTTGGCATCCGCGTAGATCAGCTGCGGGGTCACCAGCGCCACCGCCCCGGGAAGGGCCTGGAACACCGCCGCGTAGTCGACCGCCGGCACATTCATGACTTCCCTGCCTTGCCCCGCAGCTCTGTCTCTTTTCACGATACGAGCGGGGACTCACAGCTCGCTCATCGACGAGCCGCGCAGGCCCTGATCCTCGCCGGTGACCGCGGCGCCCTGTACTTCTGCTTCGGCTCCAGGCAAGAAGTGGTCACGGCGCTCGTGGCCCGGACTGTTGAGCACCTGTGGGAGCGGTCCCGGGCCACCGCGCAGGCCGACGAGCCGCGCCAGGCCATCGCGGCAGCCATGCAGCGCACGGCCGAGCTGTGGAACGAGCACGGCCTCGTCATGCGCATGGCGATCGACCTGTCGTTGACCGTGCCGGGGATCGGCGAGCTGCGGAGTCATCCAGCCGACTTGTTCATCACGGCCATCACCGCTGTCCTGGAACGAGCCGGCGTTCAAGCCGGCACCGAAGCAGAACAAGCGTCAGTGATGGCACGCGCCCTGTGTCAGCGTGTCCACCACTCAGGGGGAGGCCCCGGACGCCGGATCCGCCACGGCTACTTCACACACAGGACCATGCAGCGTTCGAGGGCATCACGCTCCATCGCGAGTGCCTTGTTGTCCCGTTCGAGTTGGGCGTTCTCCCGCCGCAGCCGATCCAGCTCGTCATTCCCGCCGCCCGGCGCGGTGCCCGCGCGACGGGTCGATTTTTATCATCACCATGTAGATTCTGGCGACGCCCTACGGCTCCATCGACCGCCCCATGACGATCTCCCCCGAGCGAGAGTCAGGGGCCAGAGGTGTACGCGACTACCTGACAAACAGACCTTTGCGCGAGGAAGATCAATAACTGGTTGTCGGCCCCCGCCGATCCCGGTGCGTTCCGGTGCCCCTGCTGTTGGCGTTCCTGGACTTGGCGGCCGCGTTCATCGGGAGCCCCGGGATCTCAGGGCTCCCGCGTGAGCGGCTGTGCGTGGCGTCAGCGTGCGAACTTCTCGATGGCCGCCGGGGTGACGGGGGTGAAGAAGTTGACGAGGTTGCCGTCGGGGTCGCGGAACAGCAGTGACCGGTTGCCCCAGGGCATGGTGGTGGGCTCGTTGACGAAGTCGGTGACGAAGCCGGTCAGGTTCTGGTGAACGCGGTCCACGTCGTCGACGAGGAACTCGGTGATCACGCTGTGGTTGTCCGCCGGGCGGGCAGAGCCCGGGGCGAACAGCGGGACGGTCCGGGTGCCGGCGATCGCGAGGGTGGCGCCCGCGGTCTTGAGTTCGGCGAAGTCCTCGGTGGCCCATATCGCCCGCATCCCTGTGGCTCGCTCGTAGAACTCGACGAGGCGCGCTACGTCGCTGGTGATGATGCGGATCGAGACGAAGTCCATGGGAATCTCCTTGGCTGTGCTGGAGTCGTGCACTTCGCAGGCTAGGAGAAATAGTGGACAGAATCCGTCCTGTATTCACATAAGCTGTGAACATGTCTCGACCCACTGGCCGCGTGCTGACACTCCTGGAGCTGCTGCAGTCGGGCGGCACCCGGACTGTGGCCGAACTCGCCGACCGGCTCGGCGTCGAAGGGCGCACCGTGCGGCGCTATGTGGAGCAGCTGATCGACCTGGACGTGCCCGTGGAATCGGTGCGCGGCCGCTACGGCGGGTACCGGCTCGCCCCCGGGTACCGCTTGCCTCCGCTCATGCTCAGCGACGACGAGGCGCTGGCCGTGCTGCTCGGCCTGGTCGCCGGCCGCCGAGCAGGGCTGACGACGACGCAGCACACGGCAAGCGAGACGGCATCAGCCAAGATCCGGCGGGTGCTGCCCAAGCACATCGCCCGTCGGCTTGACACACTCCTGGAATCCCTCGCCTTCACGGATCAGCCCGGCGAGTTCAACACCCCGGACGCTGAGGTCCTGCTCACCATCGCCGATGCGGTACGCCACCGCCGACCGGTCTCGATCCGCTACACCGACCGTGACGGACGGCGCAGCGAACGCACACTGCACGCGTACGGGATCGTTGCCCATTCGGGCCGGTGGTACGTCACGGGCAAGGACGACCAGATCGGCGAGGACCGAACCTTCCGGCTCGATCGCATCGCACACACGAGGACCCTGCCCGGCTCATTCGAAGCGCCGGCGGGTCCCGGTCCGGCACAGCGCGTGTTGTCAGGGTTCGCCACGGCCGAGTACCAGCATGAGGTGACCTTGCGGATCCACGGGACAGTTGAACAGATCCGCGCCCACCTTCCCGCCGGCGTCGCGAGCCTGGAGGAGCACGAGCCTGTGGCAGGCGAGGACCGGGTGACCGAGCGCTGGCTGCGCATCGAGCTGCGGGCGGAGCGGCTCGACTGGTTGCCTCCGGTACTCGCCTCACTCGACCGGCCGTTCGTCATCGAGCGCCCCGATGAACTGCGCGACCTCGTCATCGCGCTCGCCGATCGCCTCGCGTCCTACGCCCGCCAAGCCTGACAGCCAGGAACCAATGTCATGAGATGGCACGGCGCTGTCACGTTGTTGGGTGCGTGGGTCTGTGACGGCGCGTCGGGGCGTGGCGGAGGCCGGGTTTCGGGTCGGTGCTCAGGCCTCGGAGGGCTGGCAGGCCGCCTGCGTAATTGGCGCGGGGATTATCCGGCGGGCGTGAGCGTGAAGGCCACCCTGTTGTAGGGGTGGCCGTTGACCTGGAGCTGGATTGCATGGGAGCCCGGGTAGTAGCGGCGTGTGCTGATGGGGCGGAAGGAGTGGCTGCGCCCCAGTTCGGTCGTCTCGCCGGGGGGCAGGGTGCGCTTGGTGAGTTTGAAGACTTTGGGGGTCTGCTGGCCGTTGGCCTTCTTGTGGTGGACGACGTAGTCGATGGCCAGGGTGACCGGCTTGTTTGAGATGTTCGTGATGCGGGCGGTGAAGTCGAGTGTGCTGCCCAGGGGGACGTCGGTTCGCTCCAGGTGAGGGCCCTCCACCTTGAGATCGGTGCGGTCGCCGTGGAAGCCGACCAGTTCCAGCGCCGCCGGGTTGCCCTGTTTGACGAGGGTGCGCATGGCGTGGCGGATCAGGGCGGGGGTGGTCGATGCGGAGCCGTGCGTCCAGCGGGCGGCCTGGGTGGTGGCGAGCTCGGGGTCGAGGCGGGAGATGTCGTTGAGGTGGTTGGCGACCGAGCGGCGCACGGTGTCGGAGGAGTCGGTGTGCAGCCGGTCCAGCAGGGGGAGGGTGGCTGCGGGTTTGCGGGTCAGCTCGGGGACCTGGCGGGCCCAGGGGAGTTTGGGGCGGGTGCCCTCGCTGGCCAGCCGGCGCACTGCGGGGTCGGGGGAATCGGTCCAGGTTGTTGCGGTGGCCAGCGTGCGGGTCAGGTCTGCGTTGAGGAAGGTACGCAGGGCGAACTCGGCGGTCAGGCGAGGGGTGAGCTGGGTGAGGAGGTCGAGTCCGTCGTCGAAGTCCGCATCGGAAAAGGATGAGGTGGCTGCGGAGGCAATGGCCTCGGTGAGCGGCCAGACCATCCAGCCGGTGAGGTCTTCGCTGGTGAGGGCCGCGCGCGCTGCATGGGCGAGGTGGGCGTAATCGTGGCCGGTGTCGGTGAGGAGGGCCTCGCCGACCGCCCGGGCCCGCTGGCTGAGGGAGAGCGTGCCGAGGGTGGTCGCGCTGTCGGCCACGGTGCGCCAGCGGGAGGCGGTGGGGAACGTGTTGCGCAGGACGGCCGTCAGACCGCGGATGCTATCGGGGCTGATCAGTTCGTCGGCGGTGGGCACGGATCCTCCAGGGGAAGGCAGGTCGGGCGGGGTGCAGCTCACGGGGCCGGGTGGTGCGGGCGTCAGGTGGTGCGGGCGGCTTCATCGGTCGTGGTCGCGCCGGTGAGGGGGTAGCGGGCCCGCATGGCGGGGCTGGCAGCGGGGCCGGCGGCGAACACGTAGGCATGGCTGTCGTCGAGGCGGCGGCCCGTTCGGGCATCGACCACCACAGGTTCGACTTCTTCGCCGCTTCCGGTGTCGATCAGAATCATGCTGCGCTGCTCGGGGGCGAGGCGGGAGTTTCCCCAGGCCGCCAGCGTGATGATCACGGGGCGCAGGGAGCGGCCCAGGTCGGTCAGGACGTACTCGTTGCGGACCGGGTTGGCCTGGTAGGGCCGGCGCTCCAGCAGGCCGTCCGCTACCAGCGTCTTGAGGCGTGCGGTGAGCATGCTGGTGGAGATGCCGAGGTTCTCCTGGAACTGGTCGAAGCGGGTGTAGCCGTCGAAGGCGTCGTGGAGGATCAGCAGCGTCCACCATTCTCCGACGTGCTGCACGGTCGTGGACAGCGGGCATTCGAGGTCTTCCGCCCTGATCCGGCTTGCCAAGTTGACCACCTCTGCAAAGTAAGTGCTAAAGTCGAAGTTACTAGCTTCTATTTTAGCAGTAACTAAGGGTGCGGCACCCCCTGCCCGCACCCGGGAACGGAACACGTCATGGCCGCCCCCCTCAGCGAACCCAACGACTCCCTGAAGGGCCGCCGAGCCCTGGTCACCGGCGGCACGAAAGGCGTCGGTGCGGCCGTCGCCCGGCGCCTGACCGAGGACGGCGCCACCGTGCTGGTCACCGCGCGCAGCCGACCGGACGGCATGGCCGCCTCGGGCATCATCACCGCGGACCTGGCCACCCCCGAGGGGGCCGCCACCGTGACCGACGAAGTCCTCCGCCGCCTCGGCGGCGTCGACATCCTGGTCAACAACCTGGGCGCCTCGGATGCCCCCGCGGGCGGGTATGCGGCCCTGGGCGAGGACGACTGGGCCAGGGAACTCAACATCAACCTCCTCGCCGCAGTCCGCCTTGATCGCGGCCTATTGCCCGCCATGATCGAATCGGGCCATGGCGCCATCGTCCACGTCTCCTCGATCCAGCGCCGCATGCCGCTATGGGACGGCACCCTCGCCTACGCCGCCGCCAAGGCCGCGCTGACCACCTACAGCAAGGGCCTGGCCAACGAGGTCGCCCCCCGCGGCGTCCGTGTCAACACCGTCAGTCCCGGCTTTATCCAGACCACCGCTGCCGACCAGCTCGTCGCCCGGATCGCCGAGAACGCCGGCACCACCCACGAAACGGCACTGAAGCAGCTCATGGACTCCCTCGGCGGCATTCCGCTGGGCCGCCCCGCCCGCCCCGAAGAAGTCGCCGAACTCGTCGCCTTCCTCGCCTCCGACCGCGCCTCAGCCATCGTCGGAGCCGAGCACGTCATCGACGGCGGCACCATCCCCACCGTGTGACCCCCCACCTCTAGGAACCGCCATGCACACCGACCAGACCCAGAACATCGCTCCCGAGGCACTGCCGGAGGTGATCACCCGCTTCCTGAACTCCCACCGCGCCCATGACACCGCTACGGCGCTCAGTGCCTTCCGTGCGGACGCCACCGTGACCGACGAGGGCAAGACCCACGGGGGAGTCCCGGCGATCGAGACCTGGATGACTCAGTCCGCGAGTGAGTACACGTACACGATCGAACTCATCGGCGCGCAGAAGGTCGACGCGGACCGCTACGTCGCCACCCACCACCTGGAGGGCAACTTCCCTGGTGGGGTCGTGGACCTGCACTACCGCTTCACCCTCAGCGACGGCCTGATCGAGGACCTTCGCATCGAACCCTGACCCGCGCACGGCGAAACCGCCCTCGGGATACTGGGCGACGGCGGCGTCTACGCGGACGCCGCCCCAGGCTCTCGCAAGCGGTGGCACCCTCAAGTGATCAACGCACCACCCAGTGGCGGTTTGTTGAAGGCCGGGGGCTGCTCTGTCGTGCAAGGCGTAAGTCGTCAATTCCGTTTGTGTAAAGGGGAATTGGAGATGTCGGATCTCTTGACCGTGAGGTCAGGGGGACGTCAGGCTCACCGGAGCCGACCGGTGGGGTCGGCTACTCATGAGCGGGAGCTTTCTTGCTACCGCCTGGAACCACTGGAGGCCAGTTTGCGCATGAAGCTGAGAACGCTGACGGTCAGTGCAGCTGTGGCGGCCGGTAGTCTGCTGGGCGTTGTCCCGTCGGGTCCGGCCGTCGCGGCGACGCCGACCTGCGACTGGGTGGCGTCCTACGCCGGAGCCTGGGTTCCCATGTACAAGGCGACCAACACGGTCACCTGCAATTTGGTGCAGGGAACCCACAGCGCGGCCGTGCGGCAGCTTCAGCACTCCATGAACCTCTGTTACGGCGAGAAGCTGGCTGAGGACAGCGACTTCGGACCTTCGACGCGCGCGGCGCTGATCAGGACGCAGCAGAAGGCCGGCACCCCGGCCGACGGCGAGTATGGACCCAACACTCGCAAGGCCATGCTCCACGAGAAGGTCGGCGGAGGCTGCACCCGCGTCCCGTAATGCCATCAGCAGCCAGTTCTCAGGGCGGACCCTGCACTGACGGGGCTCCGTAGAGGCCCCGTGCCGCCGGCTGCCATCAAGGCCCCGGGAATCTGCCGTGACATCCCGGGGCCTTGGTGCGTACTGCGTGCGGTTGCTGACAGACACCGCGCGGTGAGTTTTCGGAAGAACTCGCAGGCCGCTGGACCACGCGCCTTCGGTCCGAGGACGGAGACGACATGACCGACGATGACCTGCTGGCAGTCCTGCAAGGAGTTGCCCGGCTCGCGGCGTCTGCGGTGAACACGGGGGGCGGCCTCTACAGCTGGAGCTTCTGACCATCCTCCTGCGAGGGACGCTTGAGGCCGCTGCACGCCAAGAGCTCGGTCCCGGTGGCGTCGAAGTACAGGGTGAAGAACCAAGACCGGTCTGCTGCGACGATGTTGCCGGTACGCAATTGCCCGTCGCGGTGCCGAGCGCGGAGGATCTCAACGGTCTCGTCGAGGCCGAGGGTCGTCAGGCCGATTCTCAACGACCTTCTCAGCCTCGTCGCAGCGATGCCACGGACCATCCACACTGGCGGCTGTCCGTCGTAGAGCAGTACCTCGCCGCCGGCGGCGATGGCGTCGCGTGCTGCCTTGCAGGCACTGGTCTGGTCTTTGAGCATCTCGGTGATGTCGGGCGGACTTGGGCTCTCGTCCTCGGTGGCCATGCGGCGAATGTAGAGACCGAACGCAGGCGTTGCTACAGGATTCGGCGTGACCTGCGCCTCTGGGACAGAGGCGGTCGTGACAGGTGGAGCTGCGGACCGGCAGCATGGTGGTCCATCGGTCAACACCAAACCCTGGCTGCAACACTCCTTCCAGGCCCTGCGCCTCGAGCGCCTCGTACCAGTGCAAGGCCACCTCTCGGTCGTCCGTGGCCGGGACAGCCTTGATCGGCGGCCCCAAGCCGGCGAGCAGTTCCAGCAGGTAGGAGCAGCGCTCCATGTACGGGCAGCTGCGAAGGTCTCCGATCGCAGGATCAGGATGCTGCAGAGCATCCCAGCAGACGTACGACGCCGGATATCGGCCGGTAGACCTAGGCGACCTCGGCCACGGCGACGGGTGACCCCGACCCCGGCCGCGCTCCTGGCGGCGCGTGATCGCCGGGAGCGCGGCCCGGTCGGTCTCACAACGGACCACGGTGCGCCGTGGTGCTTACGGTGTGGTTCAGGGATGCGCGCCATGCGGCTTCAGCTGCCGAATAGGCCCGTCGAATGAGGACCGGATCCGGCACCTGACCGTCGCCCTGTCGCCGCGTCACCCTGCCCGCCTCTTCGGGATCCAGGAGCAGGGCGCCGGCGATGACCGCCTCCGGGAGATCGCCGCCGAAGCCCTCAAGGAGACCTACTTCCAGGACGGCGGCAGCCGCGCCGGCTCCCTCGAGGAGATCCGTTTTACGGACATCGAGCACCTGGAGTTCGACCTGTACACGCACCCGAACAGGCCGCGAGCCCCGGACCGTCGCCGCGCCGTGAGCAGCCAGGCTGCGTTGGAACAAGCGGCGTCTCACAGCGCGCCGAAGGCACGGGCGGCTGGCGCCGTCGCGTCGACCGTGACGGCGAGGACAGCACCGGCGACACTCGTGGCCCCTGACAGTCCGAGCCGAGCCGTGGTGATGAGCAGGCGGCCGCCTTCCGGGACCAGGCACACCGAGGTGGGTTGTGGGGTGGGCAGAGGGATGGTCACGTCGAGTGTGCCGTCGGGCCGGTATCGTTGGACGACCCCGTGGCCCCACACCGCCACCCAGAGCCGCCCGGTGTCGTCCACGGTCATGCCGTCGGGGCTGCCACCGGCAGTGACACGGGCGAACTCCTCGAGGCCCGTCGGATTTCCGTCCCTGTCGAGGGAGCAGCGGTGGATGACACCGGCAGCGCTGTCGGCAACGTAGAGCAGGCTGCCGTCGGCGGCGAAGGCGGGGCCGTTGACGATGGTCATGCCGTCGAGGACGCGGTGTACGGAGCCGTCGGGATCGGTACGGTAGAGGGAGCCGGCGCCCAGTGTGCCGTCGTAAGGCATACTGCCCGCCCAGAACCGGCCGTGCGGGTCGCACACCCCGTCGTTCATGCGGGTTGGAACGGGAGAGTGCTCCTCGGGGCGGGCCAGCCATTCGGGCTGGCCATCCGGCGTCAGCAGGGCGATGCCGGTGCCGGCGGCGGCTATCCAGTGGCCGGGGCTGCCGTACACCGGGGCGACCGCGCCGAGGGGGACGTCGAGCCGCAGCAGTTCGCGTGGTGTGCGCCTTCCATCCTCCACAACCTCCAACAGTCGTCCGGCGAGGATGTCGACGTAGACCAGACGTCCGTCGACCCAGCGGGCGCACTCGCCGAGCTCGTGGTCGCCGTCGGCCCAGATGTCGGCTGGTGACTCATGTCGGTTCATTCAGGTGTTTCTCCAGACGGTGGGTCAGCGCAGGGTCGTGCCCGCCGGACTGTCCAGCAGGGCGAGTTCGGAGCGGGTGGGCAGCCCTTCCCAGTCGCCGCGGGTGGCGACTGCGAAGGCGCCCGTGGCCGTCGCCCGTTGCAGGCGTTCGACGACGTCCAGGTCGTCGAGCAGTGCGGAGAGATATCCGGCGACGAAGGCGTCGCCCGCTCCGACCACATCGCGGACGGGCACGGTGCGGACCCCGGAGTCGACCGTGCCCTCGAGGGTCGTGACGCAGGCGCCATCGCCGCCGCGAGTGATCACCACCTCACGCCTCCCCTCGGCGATCAGGGCTGCGACGGCCTCCTCCTCGGCGAGCGACGGGTCGCTTCCCACCAGGTGCAGTTCGTCGGCGGAGGCGATGAGGATGTCGGAGCGGTGGGTCAGTGGCAGCAGAGTCCGTCTGGCCTGCTCCGTCGACCACAGCCGGGCACGGTAGTTGACATCCAGACAGACTGTCGCCCCCAGCTCCCGCGCCCGCTCGGCGGCGACCAGGACGGTTTCGGCGGCGGACGCGCCGAGGGCGGGAGTGATCCCGGTCAGGTGCAGGACGCGCATCCCGGGGCGCAGCGCGGCCAGGACGTCCGGGGGCCGGAGCGCCGCTCCGGCCGAACCTGCGCGGTAGTAGCGGACTTTGGCCAGGTCGCCGATGCCGTCCTCGCGCACCAGCAGCCCGGTCGGGCGCCCCTCGGTGTCGGCACGGGCATGGGACACGTCGACCTGTTCGGCGCGCAGAGTGCGCAGGACGAGAGCCCCGAACTCGTCGTCTCCCACGGCGCCAACCCAGGAGACATCGTGGCCCAGACGGGCCAGGCCGATGGCGACGTTCGACTCCGCGCCGGCGACGGACAGTTCCATGGGGCGGGCGAGCTTGACCGGGCCTGTGGCTCTGAGAGCGGCCATGGTCTCGCCGACGGTGACCACGTCGGACGTTCGGAGCGCGCTCATGCGGTCACCTCTCCGGCCAGTGCGGCGCGCCAGCGTGCCGCACGGGTACGTAGTTTGGCGAGGTCGCCGCCACTGGCCGCGTCACCGATCAAGGGGCTGCCGACACCGACCACGACGGCGCCCGCGGAAAGGAAGGCGATTGCCTGCTCGGTGTCGATGCCGCCGACGGGGACGAACGATACCTCGGGGAAGGGTGCTCGCAGTGCCTCGAGGTGGGCCGGTCCACCGAGGGACGCGGGGAAGAGCTTCACGGCGAGGACGCCGGAGCGGACCGCCGTGATCACCTCACTGGGTGTCAGCGCGCCCATGAGTATGGGGAGTTGAATCGCACCATCCGTGACAAGGTCGGGGACGAGCCCGGGTGTGACCAGGAAGCTGGCTCCCGCGTCGGCGGCACGGGCGGCGTCGTGCGCGGTCAGGACCGTACCCGCGCCGAGCGCGGCATCGGGGCCCAGTTCACGGCGAGCACGCTCGATCACCCATAGCGCGTCAGCGGTGGTGAGGGACACCTCGGCTGCGGTGATGCCTTCTTCGGCCAGGGTGAGCACGGTGCGCAGCGCGGCCTCGCGGTCGCGGCCACGCACGATGGCGAGGGTGCGGTGAGGCAGGTCGGTCAGTTTCATCAGGGACTTCCGGGGAGTGTCGGGGGAGGAGTGTGTGGTGTACGGGGGGTGCGGGTGGCCGATATCTCGAGTTCCCAGCACAGCTCACCGCAGGACGGGACTGTGGCTGCGTCGTGCGGTCCGGCCTCGGCGAGGTCGAAGACGGCACCGAGCATGGGTTCAACGCCGATGCTGCGGTAGGGCGCGTGGTCGGGCCAGCCGCCGAGGTTGCGCCACAGCGCGACGGACACGGGGATGTCCGCTTCGGTGTGTACGGTGAGCATGAGAGTGTCCGGACCGTCGATGACCCGCACGCTCGGGCAGTCGGTGATGATCGCCCCGACGGCGGTGCCGTCATCGGGACCGAGCCGGTCCAGCCGCAGCCCGAACGGGGAGGGCCAGAAGTCCGTGAGGTGGGGTGCGCCGGGGGGCCAGGCACGGTCGAGCAGCGTCGCCGCCTCGGGGAAGAGCCTGGTCGCCGCGCCGCGGGGCGCGTCCAGCCGGGCGTCGAGGCCGACGTTGAGCAGGGCGTGGGCCGCCCACAGCAGACGGTGTCCCGGATCGGCGGTCAGCTGGTAGCTGGCCCGCAGGGCGTCCGGACCTTGCCGGATCGTCCGGCGCAGGACGAAGTCCGGGCATTCCAGCACGTCGCCGTCGCGGGTGCGCTGCCAGGGGCGGGACCAGGCGGCGCCGTGATCGGGGGTGCCGCGCACCGTTGGGAGGCACTCCTCCAATCCGCCGGCGTCGACGAACGCGTCACCTGGGCGGACGGTGTGGCGCGCGGCATCAGGGCGGTGCCACAGCCACTCCCGGCCGCCCGTGCGCAGGGAGGTCCAGCGGCCGCCGTGGTCGGGGTCGGTCTCGGCCAGGACCGGGAGCCGTGCGGGGCGGGGCAGCGTGGGTCCGGTCACCATTCCGCGAAGGACCCGTCGCTGTGTCGCCAGACCGGGTTGCGCCAGCGGTGCCCGATGGCGTCCGCGCGTCGGACGGCGTTCTCGTCGATCTGGATGCCGAGGCCCGGTCCGGTGGGCCGGGCGGCGTGTCCGTCGGTGAAGTGGAACGGTGTGGGGTCGAGCAGGTAGTCCAGCAGGTCGTGACCGCGGTTGTAGTGGATTCCCAGGCTCTGTTCCTGGATGAGGAAGTTCGGTATCGCGAAGCCGAGTTGCATGCTCGCGGCGAGCGCGATCGGGCCGAGCGGGCAGTGGGGGGCCATAGCGACGTCGTGGACCTCGGCGAGTGCGGCGATGCGCCGGACCTCCGAGATGCCGCCGGCGTGCGAGACGTCCGGCTGGGCTACGGCGATTCCGCTGGCCAGCACGTCATGGAAGTCCCAGCGGGAGTACAGTCGTTCGCCCAGTGCCAGCGGCACCGAGGTGACGCCGACGAGCTGAGCCAGGTTGCGGGAGTGTTCCGGAAGGACGGGCTCCTCGACGAAGAGGGGGTGGAGGGGCTCCAGCAGTGGCAGGATCCGCTTCGCCGTGGCGGTGGACATCCGGCCGTGGAAGTCGATGGCCACGTCGCGGTCGTCGCCGAGTACCTCGCGGACGGCGGTGACCCGGTCCACGACGGCCCGGCTCTGCGCGAGCGTGTCGATGGGGCGTAGCTGCGCGGAGCCGTTCATCTTGACCGCGGTGAACCCGGCCTCGACCTGTTCGCGAGCGAGTTCGGCGACGTGTTCGGGGCTGTCGCCGCCGATCCAGGCGTACACCCGCAGCCGGTCGCGGACTGCGCCGCCGAGGAGTTGGTGCACGGGTACGTCGTGTGCCTTGCCGGCGATGTCCCACAGGGCCTGGTCGATGCCGGCGACGGCGCTGGAGAGGACGGGGCCGCCGCGGTAGAAGCCGCTCTTGGTGAGTACTTGCCAGTGGTGCTCGATGCGCAGCGGGTCCTCGCCGACGAGCAGGTCGGCGAGTTCGTGCACGGCGGCGCGGACTGTCTCGGCTCGGCCCTCGATCACCGGTTCGCCCCATCCGGTGATGCCCTCGTCGGTGGCGATGCGCAGGAACAGCCAGCGTGGGGCGACAAGGAACGTCTCCAGTGCTGTGATCTTCATCCGGTCTCCTCCGGGGGGCGGTTCTCTATCACGTTGCGCAGGTCGGCGCCGGCCTGGTCGAGCAGCGCGTGAACGGCGCGTTCGGCCAGGTCGGGGTCCTGCGACCGCACGGCCGTGAGGACCGCGTCGTGGGCGGGGATCGAGTCGGTCCAGTGGTCCGCGCCGTGCACGAGGTGGTTGCGCACCCGGAGACCGGCCTCGAGGACGACCTCCATGCGGGTGAGCAGTTCGTTGTGGGTAGCGGCCAGCAGCGACCGGTGGAACGCGAGATCGGCCTCGACCATCGCGTCGGTGTCCTTGCCGGCGGTGGCCATGCGCTCCAGCGCCTCGGCCAGGGCGGCGAGGTCGTCGTCGTTGCGGCGCAGGGCCGCGAGACGGGCCCCTGCCGGTTCGACGATGCCACGGACCTCGGCGAGATTGTCCAGGAAGCCGGCGTCCGGGATGCCCTGGCCCTGCCAGCGCAACAGGTCGCCGTCGAGCAGGTTCCAGTCGGAGCGGGGCCGGACGAAGGTGCCGCGTTTCTGGCGGGAGTCGATCAGGCCCTTGGAGGCCAGGACCCGCAAGGCCTCGCGCAGCACGGTCTTGCTGACCTGGAGCTCCTGCTCGATCCGGTCGGGGTACAGAGACGACCCGGGTGCGTGGACGCCGCGGACGATGCGCTCGCCGAGGATGTCGACGATCTGCTGGTGCAGACCGCGTGTGGGCTGGTTCATGTGGGATCCCCCCAACGAGCGCGGGGTCGTCCCTCGGGACGTCCGGTGCGCAGATCTTGGTTCATGTCACGAGGAAGCTTTGACGACGGACCAGCCGCCGTCCACCACGAGGGACGTGCCGGTGACGTACGAGGCGTCGGCCGACGCCAGGAAGGCGACCGCGGACGCGACCTCCTCGGGCCTGCCGAAGCGTTTGGCCACCGTCTCGGCCACGCTGTCGGCCCGGCCGCCCTCATCCACTCGGTCCCAGGCTGCGGTCATGATCGGGCCTGGCAGGACGGTGTTGACCCGTACCTGAGGCCCGTACTCGACGGCCAGTTGCCGCCCCAGAGCCACCAGCGCTCCCTTGGCGGCGGCGTAGGCGGGATGCCCCGGCAGACCGATCAGCGCGTGGACGGAGGAGGTGAGGACCACCGAGCCGTGGCTGTCGCGCAGCGCGGGGGCGAAGGCGCGCACGCCGAGCCAGGCGGCCTTGAGCGTGACCGCCAGCTGGCCGTCCCACTCCGGCTCGGTCAGCTCGTGGGCGGCCTTGACGACCACGGAGTAGGCGTTGCTGTGCAGCACGTCCAGCCGGCTGTAGCGGTCCGCCACATGCGCGGCAAGGTTGTCCCACATCCCCGCCGACGTCACGTCGCCGTGCCGGTACTCGGCCCGGCCGCCCTGTTCGGTGATCGCCGCTACCGTCTCCTGGCCCGCGGCGTCGTTGATGTCCACGACGACCACCGCCGCACCCTCTGCCGCCAGCCGTTGTGCCGTCGCGGCGCCGATCCCGGCGGCCCCGCCGGTGATCACCGCCACCCGGTCCTGGAATCGGAGGCGCGTCTGCTCTGTCATGCGGCACACCGTACCTCTGGACATTAATTATGCAAATACCTTGACAGGGGGTCAGGCCGAGCCCAGGATTCGGCAGGACGACGCGGGAGAAGGTGGCGCGGCGCACGGCCCTCGCGGACCCGTGCCGCCGACTCGGGCTTCCGGTGGGGGTGTTGCGGTGCGCACGATGCGCAGGACTGCACCGACACCGTGAGCACACGACCGCGCTTCCGTCGCGGTCGACGAGGCCGCCATGGGCTCCGACGTGTCGAGTCACATGACCAGCCCGGGCCGCGCGCCTCGACCGTGCCACCGCACCACTCTCACCCACGGCACGGACCGTGGCCAACGCCCCGGCCGGAGCCCAGTGCCCCGGTCCGCTTACCTGAGTTCCGAACTCTCCCTCAATGGAGCCGACATGTTCACCACACACCAAAGCCGGAACATCGCCGCCGCTGCCGGCCTGCTGCTCACCCTCGGCCTGAGCACCGCTTGTTCCTCCGGCAAGGAGGCGGGAGGAGAGGACCCGACGGCCAGGGCAGGGGGCAAGATCTCTCTCACCTACCTGCAGAAGCAGGGCGACCAGGAGTACTTCGTCGGCGAGGCGGCGGGAGCCATGGCGAAGGCGAAGGTGCTGGGCATCGACCTGAAGGTCGTCAACCTGGACAACGACGCCAACAAGACGGTGAGCGAGGTGCAGTCAGCCGTCGCGCAGAAGGCCAACGGCGTGATCATCGTCGTGCCGGACCCGGCCGTCGGTCCCCAGGTGGTGCAGACCGCGCGGGACGGCAAGGTCGCCCTGCTGACCTCGGACGACCAGATCTGCACCACCGGTCCCGACCCGGTCGCCTGCGGCAAGGGCGACCTTGTTCCGCGCATCGGTTTCAGCGGTCAGCAGATGGGTGAACAGGTCGGTAAGCGGGCGGCGGAGGAGTTCCTCAAGGCGGGCTGGAAGGCCGCCGATACCCGTGTCGTCTCGGCGTGGAAGCAGGACGTGACGGTCTGCGGCGACCGGGTCGCCGCTGCCAAGAAGGCCTTCGGCGCGGCCGTGCCGGGTGTGAAGGCCCTCGACGTGCCCACCGACAACACCCCGACCGGCGCCCAGGACAAGATCGCGGCGACGATCACCGCCAACGCGGGCGTGAAGAACTGGGTCGTGTGGGGCTGCAACGACGAGAACGTCATGGGCGGGGTCACCGCACTGCAGAACGCAGGCATCGGCCCGGACCACGTCATCGGTGTCGGTCTGGGCGCGTACCTGGCCTGCAAGGAGTGGCAGGCGGACAAGCCCAGCGGAATGAAGGCCGCGCTGTTCATCAACGGCAAGGACGTCGGTGCGCTGGCCGTGCAGACGATGTACGACAAGCTCAAGAACGGCAAAGACTTTCCGCAGGAGGCCTTCGCCCCCACGACCATGGTCGACGCCTCCAACTGGCAGAAGTCCGGCGTCAACTGCGGCTGAAGCCGCGTCTGGCCGGCTACCGCGGGACAAGGGCCGCAGCCGGCCCGCTGCATTCCGCCGCTCCGAACACCGACCTGCACGACACCTTTGAGGTGAACCCATACATGACCAGTCCTCGCAAGAACACGGCTCGAACAGGCCCGGCGGGCGAGGAACCCGAGCCGGGGACCCCGAACGGTTCCGTCGGCGTCGCGGCGCTCACGAAGCGCTTCGGCGCTGTGCAGGCGCTCGGCGGTGTGACGCTCGAATTCCCCTGCGGTCAGGTGACCGCGCTGATGGGTGAGAACGGGGCGGGAAAGTCCACTCTCCTGAAGATCCTCACCGGCGACCATCAGCCCACCGAGGGGCACGTGCTGATCGGTGGCGAACGCGTGCTGCTGGGCTCACCGGCCGACGCGCGTGCTGCAGGGATCCGCATCATTCCGCAGGAGCCGGAGATCATCCCGCACATCTCCGTCGCGGAGAACGTCTACGCGGGCTCCCTGCCCCGCAAGGCCGGGCGGCTTCTGGACCGCGCGGAGCTGCACCGCCGGATCGAGAGCGACCTTCAGCGACTCGGCTTCGCCGACGTGCTCGACCCGGACCTCCTGGGTACGCAACTCACGCCAGCACAGCGTCAGTTGGTGGAGATCATGCGGGCCCTGACGGGCACCGTCCCGGCGCGGGTGATCGCCTTCGACGAGCCCACCTCGTCCCTGTCGGAACACGAGGTGGAGGCGCTGTTCGCACTCATCCGGCGGTTGCGTGGGCAGGGCATCGCCATCGTCTACGTCTCGCACCGCATGCAAGAGATCTTCCGGCTCGCCGACCGGATCGCCGTACTGCGCGACGGCAACCTGGTCGGCGTTCAGCAGGCGAGCACCACCGATGAGGGCGAACTGGTGCGCCTCATGGTCGGCCGGGACCTGTCGAGCATGTTCGTCCGGCAGAAGGCCGCCACCGGCCGCCTCGTGCTCGACGTCAACAACCTCACGACCGACGACGTCACAGACATCTCGTTGCGGGTCCATGCGGGGGAGGTGGTGGGGCTGGCCGGGCTGATCGGCGCGGGCCGCTCGGAGCTGGCCCTGGCGCTCGCCGGCGACCTGCCCATCCACAGCGGCACCGCCACCCTCGACGGCAAGGCGCTGCGCGCCGGCGACCCCGGCGCCGTCATCCGCGCCGGTCTCGGGCTCGCGCCCGAGGAACGCAAGGCGCAGGCACTGTTCCTGCAGCAGTCGATCCGGGAGAACACCTCCCTGGTGGTCCTGGACCGGTTGCGGCGCCTGAGGTTCGTCAGGCGGTCCGCGGAGCGGGAACTCGCCCAGCAGTACACCGACCGGTTGCGCGTACGTACCCCTTCCATCGACCACGAGGTCCGCAAGCTGTCCGGCGGCAACCAGCAGAAGGTCGTCCTGGCCCGCTGGCTGGCCCGCAAGCCCAAGGTGCTGATCCTCGACGAGCCGACGCGTGGCATCGACGTTGGTGCCAAGGCCGAGATCTACCAGATCATCGCCGACCTCGCCGCCGAGGGCGTCGCCCTCCTCGTGATCTCCTCCGAACTCCCCGAACTCCTCGGTCTCGCGGACCGGGTCGTCGTGATGCAGGGCGGCCGGATCACCGGGGAACTCGACCATCACGACGCTACCGAAGAATCCATCCTCGCCCTCGCCATGGCCGACGACATCGTCGACGCCGGCGCCTCTGGAGCAACCTCATGACGACCACGACGACTTCCACAGTGCTGAAGGGAAGCCCTGAGAACCCGCGGCCCGCCGGGCCGAAGCGGTTCGCCGGCCTCGGCGGCCAGAACATCAGCCTCATCGGTGCTCTGGCCTTCGTGCTGATCCTGTTCGGAATCCTCAACAGCAACTACCTCAGCTGGTCGAACATGCAGGTGATCGCCGAGGCCGCCACCATCACCGGCCTGCTGGCGATCGTGCAGACCGTCGTGATCATCTGTGGCGGGCTGGACATCTCCGTCGGTTCCCAGGCAGGCGTGGCGTCCGTGGTCAGTGCCATGGTCTTCACCTCGGCCGGTTCCAACGCCTTCGTCGGCATGCTTGCCGCGGTCGGCGTCGGTCTCCTCATCGGGGTCCTGAACGGTCTGGTCATCGTCTATGGCAGGGTCAACCCCACCATCGCCACACTCGCCGGGCTCGCGGCCTACAAGGGTCTCGCCCAGCTTCTGTCCGACGGCAGGGCCCAGGGGTACGTGTTCAACAACGACGTCTTCATCTTCCTCGGCCGCGGCAAGATCGCCGGCCTGCCCGTCATGGTTTGGATCCTCGTCGTCGTCGCCGCGGCCGTGCACCTCCTGCTCAAGTACACCGACATCGGGCGCAACGTCTATGCCATCGGCGGCAACGACACCGCGGCCCGCCTTGCCGGCATCAACATCAACAAGTACCTGATCGCCGTCTACGCCCTCATCGGCATCGTCGCCGCCATCGCGGGCATCCTCCTGACCGCCCGCACGGGGTCCGGTCAGCCCACCTCGGGCAGCGAGGGCCTGGAACTGAAGGCGATCACCGCCGCCGCGCTCGGTGGCGCCGCGCTGAAGGGCGGCAAGGGCGGCATCGGCGGCACCCTCCTGGCCGTGGCTCTCCTCGGTTGCCTCGAGAACGGACTCACCGTCCAGGGCATCAACAGCTTCTGGCAGAACGTCGCCCAGGGCGCGCTCCTGGTCATCGCCGTCGTCATTCAGCAACGCCGCAGCGGCGAGCGCCCCGTCGGACTGCCGCACTGACCACCGCATCACCGGACTCCACGACTGACCCCGCATGTCAGTCGCCCCTACCCAGAGATGAGGTCTCGATGACAGACACCACCACGGCCGCGGCGGGCAGAGTACCGCGCGGTGGGCACCGTCGCCCGCGCACTGCCGTACTGGCAGCGGCCTTCCTGCTCTTGCTCTGCGCGCCTGTCCCGATCGCGGCGGCCGCGTCGGACGGCGCCGCCGAGACGGTCATCGACGTCACCGACTTCGGCGCCGATCCGACCGGCAAACAGGACAGCGCCGCGGCCGTCGCCCAAGCGATGCGGCACGCCAAGACCCTGAGTGGCCCGACGCGGATCCTGTTCCCGCACGGCACTTACCAGCTGTATCCGGAGCAGGCCGAGACCCGGGAGCTCTATCTCTCCAACACCGTGGGCGCCAACCAGACCTACCGTGACAAGCGCATCGGCATTCTGATCGAGGACATGCATGACGTCACCATCGACGGCGACGGCTCGCATCTGCAGTTTCACGGGCTGATGAGCACGTTCGTGGCGATCCGTTCGCGGAATGTGGCCGTCACCGACTTCAGCTTCGATGTCACCGCGCCCAAGGTGGTCGATGCCAAGGTCACCGAGGCCGGCGTGTCGAACGGGCACGCGTACCGCGTGCTGTCCGTCCCGCCGACCAACGGCTTCTCGGTGGCCAACAACCATGTCACCTGGCTCGGCGAGACGAGCCCGGCCACCGGCCTGCCGTACTGGTCGGGCGTCGACAAGATGCGCTACAGCCAGACTTACGACCCGGCGGCCCAGCGCACCTGGCGCGGCGCCAATCCGTTGTTCAACAACGTGTCCGCGATGAGCGACCTCGGCGGGCAGAAGCTGCGCATCGAGTACTCCACCGCCACCGCACCGGGCGATCGCGGGCTCGTCTACCAGATGCGTGAAGACACCCGGGACACGGCATCGGCCGTGTTCTGGGAGTCGAAGAACATTACCGTGCGCGGTCTCAAGGCCCGTTACCTGCACGGCTTCGGCTTCCTCGGGCAGCTCAGCAAGAACATCACCCTCGACGGCAACGAGTTCCGCACCGATCCGGCCTCCGGGCGCAGCACGGCCGGATTCGCGGACTTCGTACAGATGTCCGGAATCTCGGGCCAGGTGAAGGTCACCGGGAACGTCTTCGACGGCGCGCACGACGACGCGATCAACATCCACGGCACCTACGTCGAGGTCACCTCGCGGCCCGCCGACAAGAAGGTGCTCACCCTCGCCTACAAGCACCCGCAGACAGCCGGTTTTCCCCAGTTCCACCCCCGTGACTCGGTCGAGATCGTGGACAAGCGCACCATGGCGCCGGTGCCGGGTGTGACCGCGAAAGTCGTGTCGGTGGACGGCCCTTCCGGCACCGACCACGACAAATCCCTGACCAGCATGACGGTCACGTTCGACAAGGCGATACCCGACACGGTGACGGCCGGGAACTTTGTCGTCGAGAACACCACGTACACCCCCACGGTCGACATCAGCGGCAACATCTTCCGCAACATCCCCACCCGAGGTGTCCTGGTCACCAGCCGCAAGCCGGTCGTGATCAAGGACAACCTCTTCGACGGCATGCAGATGTCCAGCATCTTCATCTCCTCCGACGCTTACCAGTGGTACGAATCCGGACCCGTCAATGACGTCCTGATCAGCCACAACACCTTCAGGAGGCCCGCCGGCCCGGTGATCCTCGTCGAGCCCACCAACCAGGTCGTCGATGCCGCCACGCCGGTGCACCACAACATCCGCGTGGAGGACAACACCTTCCAGACCGGCGACGTGAAGCTGCTCGACGCCAAGAGCGTCAGCGGCATCACCTTCGCGCGCAACGACGTCTCCCGACTCGACCGGGAGTCCACCTTCGCCGCCCAGGCGAAGAACCCCTGCCCGGCGCCCGGCACCACCACGGAGGTGCGTGCCACCGCCACCGCCTCGACGTACTCCACCCCGCTGTTCAGCTACCGGGGCTCGTCCGGCGCCTCGATCAACGGCAACAACTTCGACAACGGCCTCAATCTGCGCGCCGATCTGAACGCCACTGACACTGCGCAGGTCACGAGCGACGAGGTGGTCCAGGGCGCCGACCACATCCTCCCGCTGCTCCCGTCGACGACCTGGGCCAGCAGCGACACCGAGGTCGCCACTGTCGACGGGAGCGGGAAGGTCACCGCGAAGGCGGCCGGCGCGGTCACCCTCACCCCGAGCGCGCCCAGCCAGCTCGGGAGCGTCACCGGCGTTCCGGTCACCCTGCACATCGGAGGGGACCCATCCTCGTCCGACTGCGCCAAGCCCCTGACCCTGAACACCGACGACTGGTCGGTCGTGCGGGACCAGCCCGACCACCGCGCCGTGCGACCGACGGACACCTTGGCGCTGACGCCCACCGGCCACGGATTCCTGTGGGCCGGACAGAACAGCGCCCGCAATGTCCTCCTCACCGGTGCCGGTAACGGCACGGGCACCACGATGGTGAAGATGACCGGACGTACCACCCGCGGTTACATGGAGGCCGGGCTCATCCTTTACCGCGGCGACAACGACTACATCGCCCTCCAGCGCAAGCACAACCAGGGCGCACCGACCCTCACCATCTCGACCGAACACAGCGGGTCCCCGGCGGAGCCGGTCCGTATCCCCGATCCCGCTCAGGAGGACGTCTGGCTCCGACTGCAGCGCACCGGCACGAGCGTGACCGCTTCGTACTCCCTCGACGGCACGACCTTCACCGCTGTCGGCGGGCCGCTCGACGCGTCCTGGCTCGGCGATGCCCGCTTCGGTGTACTGGCCGAGGCCGAGAGCAGCTCTGCCGCGGACACGCCGTTCCTCTTCAGCGGATTCACCGCCGGGGACGTCAAGGTCCGGTTCGCTTCGGAATGGTGACCCGTCGCCTCCCCGCGCGCGACGCCGAACGATGAAGCACCGGCGGCCTTCGGATCCGAAGGCCGCCGGTGTCCGTGCCGGGTCAGTGCGACGGCGCCCTGTGGAAGTCGAACAGGTCCCGGTCCGTGCGGTCCTGTGGAGCGTCACGTAATTCCCCACCAGTAGCGTCAAACGTGCCTGCCCAAGCGTTCGAGCCTGAGGCGTTGACCGCGCTTCACAGAGAGCCCGAGGTCGGCAGGCCCTGGCTGCATCGACGGCGGTGTCGCTGTGCCTGTGCTCTCGCCGTTCGCTCCGGTCGGGCAGGGGCGTCCGCGCGGTCGACCAGACAGACCGAGGGACCCCTAAGGGCTGTCCCGTAGTCCCTGGCGGGCGCACGACGACAGCTACGGCACCTCGCTGCGTTGTCGGAACGCCCGAATACGCCCAGTATGAGGACGGTCCTCCGCCTTGCGATGCACCGCATCCGACGCCGCGCGCTGATCCACCAGGGATTACGGGACAGCCTAGGTGAACCAGTCGCGGTTCCAGGTGGCGGGGGCGTGGGTCCCGGCCAACAGCAGGGCGTCGCTATGGTGCAGCGACTCAAGGACGGTTGGTATCGGTGTCGTTGGTGTCCTGCGGGCGGAATCCCGGCGCAGGAGGAGTCACGCAGTGAGGCGAGAACAGTACTGGCTGGACAGGGATCCCGTCAGCCGGCGGATCGGCGTCCTGGGCACCACCGCGCACCCTGCTGCGGGCTGGGTGACCCAGGCGGTCAAGAACCTCGTCATGGACCTTGAGGACGTGGGCGCGCACGCCGCCCGCTCCGCCGGATCAGACGGCGCGCAGGTGGACAAGCGCCGCACTCTGGGGTGCCCGCGCAGGGCCCGGCAGCCCCAGTGCTCCCAGCGCGGCGCCGGAGGCCTGGATGCCCGTGACATCCCAGGTCACCGACGGGTCGGTTGGAGTGACGAGCGAGGCGCGGTAGGTCTGGTCCGGGTCGAGTCCCGGGATGCGGAGCCGTGGTGGCACGGGCACGATCTCGTCGAGCTGGGCGTAGGAGAAGAGCGCCTCTGAGCGGTCCCGGGCGACCACTCCATGCGCGAGCAGACCGTCGGGCAGTTCGACGCGCGTCAGCCGCCCCGTGTGCAGGAGCGTGCGGTGCCGCTTGTAGAGGCCGATCCAGCACGCGAGGCGGTCCAGTTCGGGGGCCGCCACTTTCGTGAGGTCCCACTGTACGCCGAACTGGCCGAAGAAGGCCGTGGCCGCGCGGAGGTCCAGAGTGCTGGTCCGGCCGGTCTGGTGGGAGACCGGCGCGGCGACATGAGCGCCCAGGTACTCCAGCGGGGCGAGCTGGGCGGTCCAGTGCTGGATCGGCTGGCGGGACAGCGGATCGGTGACGTCTGAGGTCCAAGTGCTCTGGACCCGCTGGAGCACGTCCAGGTCGATCCTGCCGCCTCCCGAGGCACAGCTCTCCCACGAGATGCCGGGATGGCGGCGAGCCAGCTCGTCGAGGAGCTCGCGGAAGGCAAGGGTCTGCAGCCGTGAAGCGGGCCGGCCGGAGCCTCGCGAGTCACCGCCGTCGATCTGGTCGCGGTTGTGGTCCCATTTGACGAAGTCGATCCGGTGCGCCGCCGCAAGGCGGCCGAATGCGTCGACCAGGTGTGCCCGCACCTCCTCCCGGCTGAGGTCGAGCAGGTAGCAGTTGCGTTCCAGCACGGGCGACCGGTCGCCCGTGCGCAGGATCCAGTCGGGGTGGTCGCGGTAGACCGCGGAGTTCGGGTTGACCGCCTCCGGCTCCCACCAGAGCCCGAACTCCATCCCCTGTTCGTGTACCCGGTCCACAAGCGGTGCCAGCCCGTCCGGCCACACCGCCGGGTCCGGGGTCCAGTCGCCCAGGCCGTCGTCGAGGGAGGTGCGGCCCGCGAACCACCCGTCGTCGAGCACGAAACGCTCGGCGCCCAGCTTGGCCGAGGTGTCGGCCAGCGCGATCAGTGTGTCGAGGTCTTGGTCGAGGTAGACCGCCTCCCACGGGTTGAACATGACGGGTACGGGCTGGGGCGGATGGGCCGCGAGTGTTCGGACGTACTGATGGGTCGCGTCGGCCAGGCCGTCGAGCCCGCGCGCGGACGCGGTAACGTGCACCCAGGGCGTCGCGTACGTTTCGCCTTCAGCGAGCACCAACTCGCCCGGGTGCAGCAACTCGCCGGCCCTGACGACGGCGACGCCGGAGCTGAGCTGCTCGACGGCATACCGGTGGTTGCCGCTCCAGGCGAGGTGGACGCCGAGCACCTCACCGTCGCCGTAGCCGAAGCCAGGGGTACCGACCACGATCAGACCGGTGCCGTCGAGGCTGCGCATGCCGCGGCGGTGCTCCCGGACCCATTGCCCGTCCGCAAGAGCACGGCGCTGGGGCTGCCGCTCGCGGGCCCATCGCCCGGTGAAGTCGAGGATCTCGCCCGCGCCGGTCGGAACAGGGATGACCACGTCGAGCGCGTCGACCACGTAGGGACCGGTGCCGGCGTTGGTCAGCAGGTGCCGGAGGCGGAGCCCTCCCCCCGGGACGGCTTCGGCCTCGAAGCACAGTCCGAGTCCCGCTGCCTCGTCGGTGGCCTGGACCACGAGCGAGCCGGTGGCACACCCCACCGAGCCGGGACCGAACGCGGTGGACCAGTCGCTCCCGGGGCCTTCGGGGCCGACCCGGTGGCCGAGCAGCGCAGGCCGTCCCAGGTAGCCGCGCGCGTGCTCCGGGAACACGCTGACCGGTGAGCCGGTCAGCCAGGAGTTCCAGGCCGTGGTCTCGACCGAGGCCGGGATGGTCAGGGACCGGATGTCCGCGGCTGCCAGGGGAAGTCCCATCCACCCGATGTCGGGCAGGCCGTCCGCTCGTGGCAGCAGGACCATCGTCGTGGTCTCGGTCCCGCTGAGGCCGGAGAGGGACACGGGGGCGATGGGAGCGGGAACGGCGACGCGTCCGGGCTCAATCATTCGGTGACTCCTGGTTCGGTGAGAGGGGGCGGATCAGGCCTGCACGGTGAGCAGGCGCGCCTTGAGATCGTCGAGGGCCAGCCGGGCGGCGCCGAGGGCGACGGACTCGTCGCCGAGCAGAGACACGCGGAACTCGGGCGAGTCGAGTGAGGTTGCGGCCAGGTGCCGCTCGAACGGACCGGCGAGCACGTCCCCCGCGCGGGACAGACCGCCGCCGAGCACGACTAGGTCGGGGTCGACGGCGTGGACCAGGGTGGATGCGCCCAGCGCGAGGGCCTCGGCGACGCGGTCGACGGTGCGCACCGCAGTGCGGTTCCCGTTCGCGGCGGCTTCGAAGAGCGCCCGGACGTCGTCGCTGGTGGACTCCTCGGCGGACGAGCCCGCGAGCTTGCGGCTCTCGCGGTCGAGCTGCGCCATCGCGTCGGCCCACCCCAGGATCTTCATGGAACCGACGGACGCTGCCAGACCGCGGCGTCCGTTGTGGATCTGCCCGTTGATGACGATCGCGGCCCCGAGTCGGCGGCCGGCGTGCATGTAGACGAGGTCGCGTGCCTCGGCGGCGGCACCCCGCCACTGCTCGGCCGCCGCCGCGAGGTGGATGTCGTTCGAGATCAGCACGTCGCGCTTGAAGCGCCCCGACACCTCCGACACCACGTCGATCTTGTCGAAGCCCGGGAGGGAGTAGACGTCGAGGTCCCGGCCCGCAGGAAGGGTGCGGATGTCATTGGCCTCCGAGCCGTTGGCGGTCACGCCGGTGATGCCGCAGGCCACCGAACGGATCTGTTCCCAGCTCGTCCCGGTCTGCCGGACGGTCGTCTCCGCCAGCCGTGCCGCGGCCCCGATGCGCCCGGCCGGTCCGAGGCCGGAGTCGACGCTGCGTCTGCGCATTGCCACGACGTTTCCGCGCAGGTCGCAGATGGCCACGGCCACCTTGTGGGCGCCGATGTCCACTCCGGCGACGGCGTAGTTCTCGGCCACGACCTCGTAGCGCCGGGCCGGCCGTCCCGCGGAGCGCTCGCCGTCCGGACGACCAAGCACCTCGCGGACGAAGCCCTCGGTCAGCAGCGTCGCCACCAGTTCCTCGGCGGTAGGGCGGGAGACTCCGACGGTCGAACGCACGTCGCTGACCGTCAGCGACGCGGTATCGACGAACGCCCGCATCGTGGCTGCGAGGTTGAGCTTGCGCAGCAGGTGGGCATCGCCCGCGCGGCCGGAGGGGGCCGCACTGTGCTGGGTTTGGCGTGTGTCTTGACTCACAGCCTCACGCTATCTACATTGGCGCCCCGACGGCAATATTGACAAGAAACTTACTTATCTAAATTCTGGTCGAGCGACATCCCCTGATGGGTTCGACCAGCAAGGAGGGCCTCATGAGCAAGCGGGCCAACTGGGTCGCGATGGGCACGGCATTGGGCCTGGTCGCACTGACCGGCTGTGCCGTCGGCGGCGGGAGCGAAGGCGGAGACGGGAACAGTTCGGGCGGTGGCGTGACGTTGAGCCTGCTCACCTTCGAGACCCCCAACCTCACCGCCGCGTACTGGGACGACATCATCGCCAGGACCAGCGCCAAGGTGCCGGGGGTGAAGATCAAGAAACTCGTGGCGCCGAGTGCCGAGCAGCGCAATGAGTACGCGCGCCAGCTCGATTCGACCGGCGCTATCCCCGACATCATGGTCGCGATCGACCCTGCCGGACTGGCAGAGGGCGGCAAACTCGCTCAGTTCGGCAAAGAGGAGCTGGCGGACTGGGCCAACCCGACCGCGAACAGCTTCAACGGAAAGATCTACCAGCTGCCCACCAACTCGCAGACCTGGCAGATCTACTACCGGAAGGCGGCCTTCGAGAAGGCGGGCATCGCCACTGCTCCGAAGAAGTGGGACGACCTGCTCGCCGCGGTCGGCAAGCTGAAGGCTGCGGGGGTCAAGCCGTTCGTCATCGGCGGCGGTGCACCGGACGGCCTCGGCCCCCGATGGACCTTCGCCCAGCTGATGGCCGACGAGGTCTACGCCAAGGATCCGAAGTGGCTCGACGAGCTGGTCGCGGGGAAGACCGACTTCAGCGACCCGCTGTTCGTCAACGCGGCGACCAAGATGAAGGAACTGGCGAGCAAGGAGAACGTCGACAACCTGTCGGCCACCTACGCACAGGCGCAGGAGGCGTTCCTCGCCGGCAAGGGCGCCATGTACCCGATGGGCTCATGGTTCCCGGCAGCCCCGAACAAGACGCAGCAGAAGCAGATCGGCGTCTTCCCCATGCCCACGCAGGACGGCTCGTTCGTCTTGCCTGTGTACACCGGCGGCGGGCTGTCGGTGAGTGCC